>RFIL01000203.1 GCA_003695285.1 Calditrichota bacterium | reverse complement strand
TAAAAGTTACAACACATCCCCAGAAACTGATAGAACCTACAACACCAATTTTGAAATTGACCCGGTTAGGTAATCGGGTGCTTGATTTTCGCGTATTGGTTGTTCATGACGGTCAGGAAGTACTTGTGAAAGCTGTCGGAGAAGGAAGAAGCAATCGGATGAGGGATTACGGTTGGATTGTTGACATTACCAGTGGGGAAACCGTATGGACGATGAAATATCGCAACACCCGTCATGCTGGTGGGGCACAAAAGAATCGAATCGCATCCGAAAAATTATTCCTGCTACCGGGAATTTATCTGGTTTACTTTAAAACGGATGGTGTGCATTCATATCCAAACTGGAATAGCACCCCACCAGATAATCCGGAGGAATGGGGTATCTCTATTTATGCTCAAAATCATCAACAAAAGAATTCCTTGCTGGTGTACCAGAGGTTAACGGATATTCCGGGTTACGTCGCTCAAATCCTGGGAGATCGAAATTCCCTGAGGAGGGAAGTTTCATTTAGTTTGAAGGAGGATGCTGAGATACTCATCTATGCCCAGGGAGAAGGTTTTAATGATGAAATGTATGATTATGGTTGGATAGAGGATCAAACCACTCGAAATGTGATATGGCTGATGGAATATAAAAAAACAAACCATGGTGGAGGTTCTCGAAAAAATCGGATAATGAGCGAAAAAATCAACCTTCCGGCGGGTAATTATATATTACACTACGAAACGGACAATTCCCATGCGATGAATCGGTGGAATTCTCCACCCCCGGATGATCCCTTAAATTATGGCGTTACCATCATCAAAACTAAAAAGTAAAGTGAGGGCAATATGAATCGTTTTCATACTATCATTTGCAATATTTTTGTGTTGGCCTTGGTCATCAATATGTCGTCGGCGGGAGCGGATACATATACTGAAGATTTCTCAAAGGAGCTACCCTTTCCAACAAATGGTGAACTGATCGTGGATAATGTCAATGGGAAAATATCAATAGAAGGGTGGGATAAAGACATTCTTCTCATTGAAGCTACCAAACAGGTCAACGTGCGAGATGAAGAAAGTGCCCGGGAAGTGTTTAAAGAAATTAAAATTGAGATAAAGGTTACAGATAATGGGGTTGAAATTGAGACACGTCGTCCTAAGAAAGGTAGCGATTGGTGGGATTGGATTTTCGGTGATAATGTTTCATATTCTGTAAGCTATAAAATCTATGCTCCCTATAACGCCAAAGTTAAAGCCTCTTCTACCAATGGGGCCATCTATGTACAGTCTATCTCCGGTAAAATTGAGCTGAAGACGACCAATGGTCGTATTGAAGCAACTGCTGTAGAAGGAGAGATTAGAGCACACACTACAAATGGATCGATCGAGGCAGAAATCGTATCACTAAACGAGGTGGATGAAATTGCTCTCTCTACCACCAATGGTTCAATTACCCTCTACTTGCCAGAGGATGCCTCCTTTAAAGTTCGAGCGAAAACCACTAACGGTTCAATTACTTGTGAATTTCCAGTTACAATAAAGGGGGAGGTAAAGAAAAAACGATTAGAAGGGGTGGTAAAAGAGGGGAAAATAGATATCAATTTGAAAACCACAAACGGTAGCATTAAAATTAAGCGGGTATGAAGAGAAGAGCTGGTTCCTGAGTTTTTTTTCTTTAAAGTAAATAAATGAACAAAATACAATGAGTGATGAAATACAACTTCCTTTGAATGAATCTTTATCCTATCGTTATGATAGCCTTTATCAATGGATGTCCCGAAAATACAAGCTGAAAGAAGAGCATGTGATAGTGGGTTCGCATCGGCTCTGTTTTTATACCATTGCTGATGTGGATGAACTTCTGGAACAGGCGATTATTAGTGGTTCAGAACCCTACTGGTATGATATATGGGAATCCGCATTAGGGCTGGCAAACTGTGTTTTCGAGGAAAATCTTGAGGGAAAGCGTGTGTTGGATCTTGGCTGTGGCGTGGGATTGACGGGAGTCGTGGCAGCGCTAAAGGGGGGAGAAGTCTGGATGAATGATGTTGAACCAGATGCACTTCGACTGGCGGAGTTAAATTGGATTTTAAACTTGCAGCAGGAGGCGAGATTGTTAAATATGGATTGGCGGACAGCGAATGTTAATGAACAGTTTGAGGTACTGATTGCATCTGATGTTTTATATGATCCCGATTTATTTTCCCCCCTTATGAAGGTATTTCAAAAGTTATTAACACCCACTGGCAACATCTTATTAAGTGAACCCAACCGACCGGTAGCTTTACCTTTTTTCAGAAGTTTGGAAGAGCACGGTTTTAAATTCCAGAAAACAGAACAAGAAGTTGATTGGAGAGGGCGCACCAGCACTGTTTCTGTTTATAACATTGAAAGAAAGTCCTAAATCAATGAGCAGATGATGAGGGATCCGTTTCCTCCTCTGAAGCCCTCTTATTGAGAAAGTGTTGGATTAAAAGTGTTATTCCCGCGAAGAGAAATATCAGTCCAAATATGGTATTTTCTGGCAGTTGGAGAAAATATCCCACCAGCAGGGTAATTCCCAGGAAGATTAACAATAGCCCCCATATGAAGAAGTTCTCCCGTTTATGGGGTTGATCACCCTCAAACAATTTTAGAAGATCTGCATTTCCTTCATTTTGTTGGATGAGTATCCGGCGGGTGCGATTTTCACTGACTATCTGAATAATCTTTACAATTGCCCCGAAAACGATAAATACTATCAAAACATCTTCCATTTTACCTCCCGGGTTTAATGAACAGAGTACAAAAATTAGCTTTATTAGATATAAAAAAATAGACTGAGAAAAAATCAAAAAAGTTGCATTTCAGAAAAAACTCTCCTAATTATCAGCCATTGGTGATGGTTGGAACCACATTTTTGATAAATCGTTTGATTAGCCTGGAATTGAAATTGACATGAGTGGAGGAGGAAAAAAGGTGAGAAAGAGTCTATTGGAACTATTGCTGGCAGCGATAATCATCTGCCCATCACTAAAGGCACAGAAAATTTATTCCTATGATACAGTCACCCCTCTGAACGTACCCGTCCTATATGAGCATGGTATCATTACAACGGATAATACTAATGAATTTGGGATTACCTTCTCCCCGGATGGAAAGGAAGTTTTTTTTACAAGGCAAAATTTTCGAGAAGAACCCCTCATGAAAATTTACCATGCACGCTATGAGAAGGGAATGTGGACGAATCCCGAAGTAGCCCCCTTTTCAGGGCAGTATGAAGATAACGATCCCATGTTCAGCCCGGATGGTCAAACATTATTTTTCTGTTCCAAACGCCCAACTCCCCAAAATCCGGAGAAAAGGGATTTTGACATATGGATGGTCAAAAGAACTTCCGGGGGCTGGTCAAAGCCTATTCATCTTGGGGAGTCTGTGAATGTGGATGGATATGATGATCTATTTGTTTCGGTAACTCAGGATGGCACACTCTATTTTGCATCTAATCGCCCGGCTTCCTATGGGGAGATGGATATCTTTCGGGCGCGGGTGCAAAATGGGAAATATTTAGCGGCGGAGAATATTGGTAATCCGGTAAATAGTGAAGCGAGGGAGGCCAATCCCTTTGTTTCAAGGGATGAAAAAATGCTCATTTTCTATTCTGATAGACCAGGGGGCTTTGGCTGGATTGATTTATATATTTCTTTTAATGAAGGTGGTAAATGGTCCCCGCCGGTCAACCTTGGAGAAGTGATAAATACCCCGGACCTCGATTTTTCCCCGTATATCTCTCCGAATGGTAAGTATTTCTTTTTTGCCCGGCGTAAAAATAAAATTGTAAACTTATTTCAGGTAAATATTGACGTGCTGCCCCGGTTTAAATGATAAATCATTTATTGGCGGTCAAAAATCAATTTTATAATGAACTGGTAAGGCGAAATCCCGGGAGTAGATCGATAATCAAATTCTTTGATGGTTATAAAGCGTGCAGCGGGGGAATTCGCTTCTGTAAATTTTGTGTAGCGGATTTTATATGGTGTGATCGCATTTCCCACCTGCCAGGGAGAGCTTTCCATTTTCCATTTTTCTCCCAGACAAAAACGCAATTTCCCGAGGAGTGACTGATAGATGGATTCCGCATTTTGCGGATTATTTCCGGAATACATAGTTGCTTCATATTTTTCTGCCCGGGGATCGGTTATAATCGCTTCCAGAGCTCCATCTAAAATGTATGTGGGTGTCCATACCTCCTTCTCCTCTCCGGGGAGTGGTGGCTCTTTTAAAAAAGCAAAATCAGCGTTCAAATGGGCAAGCAAAAAATCCACTTGATCACAAAAATCCGCTTCTTCAGAGGGCCTCAATGCCTGAGCCGATGCCCAGCGACACTTCAGAAGATATGCCCCGGATGAGGCGGAGTCTCCGATTACCAGAACTAACCACTTCCCTGTTTCTTCTATTGTATAACTGAAATGAATGGTGGTTAACGAACCGGAAGGTAAATTTGTATAAACACTATCTGAAGGGGAAAGAAGCACCAGAGTTGGAATAAAATGGGGTGAAATTAGTTCAATGTCAATTTTATCGCCGGTGTTCAGATCAAATTCAAAAACATCAAAACGACCAATCTCCGGAGAAAATTCATCCTGAACGGTGAGCGTATCTTGCAAAATTGCGTAAGACACCTGATATGGAGATTGGGCAGATAGTGCATGTGGCTGAAAGAAGAATAAAATCACCGTCAGCACAAGATATACATTCATATTTCGGGATAGTATCAAGAAACAGGTTCCCTTAGTCTGATTTTATGAGGCTTCAATTATCTATGTTTTTTATATCGAGCTAACAGAATATCCAATTCTGCCGTCTTTTCATTGATGCGTCGAACGGTCTTCATACGTTCTGTCATGTCCTGGATGGTGGGCAGGGATTGTTTTAACTCCGCAATCTCTCTTTGGAGTCGTACTTCTTCCGGGATAAAATTAGCATTTTTCAGTAAGCTATAGGCAATCCTCAGATGAGCGGGGGTGTTAAAATAGTCTGTCAGATCAATGGGTTTGCCCTTACAGGGGAGGTTGTCAAATTCCCCTTTCTCCATAGCCTCTAAAATTTTTTCTTCCGCAATTTTGGAGAACATCGTCTCCTCCGGCGGTTAAGTCCAGGAAATTTTTTAAATGAAAATTGTTTAACTCAATCACCACAATTTTTTTTACAAAATATATACTGCTTTCCTTTGAAGCAATGGGGAAATATAAATTCAGGTAAAAAATGTAGTATTTACAATTGCTTGTAATTTCTTGAAAAAAATACAATTACTTTTTTCTTGACTCGTAGCATTGTATTTCCTTAATTTTGTTTACATAAATTATGCCAAAGGATGTAGAAATTAACTTAACCAAGGTTCTGGAATATGGCAAAACTCGGACAAATGCTCGTACAGTCACAACAGCAGGTGCTCAAGCCCCAGCAGATACTGGTTTCCACCCTGTTGCAACTACCCATGATGTTGTTAGAACAAAAGATCAAAACGGAACTGGAGTTGAACCCCGTCCTGGAAGAAGCAGAGGAACTGGAAGAGCTTGAGGAAGAGGAAGAGACCTTAGAAGAAGACCTGGATGAAGAAGAAAAAATTAAAGAAGAATTTGAAGAAATTGAAGAAAACAGCAAATCGGAAGAAGATAAAATAAATGAGGAAGTCCAGGAAGAGATTGATTTAAGTGAACTGATCCCCAATGATGAAGATGACATTCCTGAACCCCGCATGCCGGTCGATCGCGATGAAGAAGAGCGAGATATGCCCGAACCCTATCAAGCTACGATGTCGGAACATCTTCTGGAACAACTCCATTTGTTAAACCTGAATGAAAAAGATTTTCGCATCGGAGAATATATCATTTATAACATCCGTGATGATGGTTATCTTGACAATGAGGTATCTCTCGAGGATATTGCTCAAATTTTCGAAACCACTCCGGAACATGTAGAAAAAATTTTAAAAGAGATACAGAAATTTGATCCACCCGGTATTGCCGCTCGAAATCTTCAGGAATGCTTGACCATTCAACTGGAAGCCAAAAATGAAGATGGAAAATATGATTTACCCCTGCGAATCTTGAAGGAATGTTATGATGATTTTGTGAATCGCCGCTTTGAGAAGGTGGCAGAACAATTAGATATCCCTCTGGAGAAGGTTCGTGAAGCCCTGATTGAAATTAGCAAGCTCAATCCCAAACCCGGAGAAGGATATCTCGATACCCGTCAGAATTATATAATTCCGGATTTTTTTGTAGAGAAAGTGGATGACGAATTAGTGGTTTCTTTAAATGAATATAAAATTCCCGGACTTCGAATTAGTCCCAAATATTTAAAAATGCTGAAACAACCCAAAAAGCTGGATAGAGAAGTCCGAAAATTTTTGAAGGATAAGGTTGATTCAGCCAAGTGGTTTATTAAAGCCATTCGTCAGCGGCAGGTGACCATGCAGCGAACGATGGAAGCGATTGTTGAAATGCAGAGAGAGTTTTTTGAAAAAGGCCCGGAATACATCAAACCGCTGATCATGAAAGACATTGCTGAGAAGATAGAGATGGATATTTCCACTGTTAGCCGGGTTTGCAAAGGGAAGTATGTTCAGTGCGATTATGGGGTCTATGAATTAAAATATTTCTTTAATGAAGGGATGGAAACGACAGATGGTGAAGAGCTCAGCACCTTGCGAATAAAGGAGCGACTAAAAGAGATTATCGCCACCGAAGATCCTCGTAAACCATACAGTGATGAAAAATTAGCGGAAATCCTTAACAAAGAGGGAATACCCATTGCCCGCCGCACTGTAGCCAAATATCGGGAGCAGCTAGGTATACCTATTGCCCGACTGCGACGTGGCATATAATTTAAGCATGATATTTCCTAACCCTTCAGTGTAGGGTCTGCTATACCTGAGAACATGTTTTTTGTATGTCCTCTAAAAGTACGAGTGTGACTCTCCCTCCCATCTTTCCACATTCTTCCCTTCCTAAAGATTGAGATTCATTTGTTATCACTAAGGAAAATATTTAAATTTGGCACGCATTGTAAACAAAGCACAGGAGAGTTTGATGGAGTATCAGAAAAATATAATTCATGGAACCACGGTTCTGGGGCTGATAAAGGATGGTCATGTGGCGTTAGGTGGGGATGGCCAGGTGACGTTTGGAGATACGGTGATGAAGCACAAGGGGAAGAAAATACGTCGCTTATACAAAAACCAGATTCTGGCCGGATTTGCCGGTGCAGCGGCTGATGCCTTTACTTTATTTGAACGATTTGAAGAAAAACTGGAAAATTTTAATGGAAATCTAACCAAGGCGGCTGTGGAACTGGCAAAAGATTGGCGGATGGATCGCTATTTGAGAAGACTGGAAGCTCTCCTGGCGGTTCTAAACAAGGATACCGCCCTGATTATTTCCGGGAATGGGGATATTATTGAACCAGATGATCAAATTTTAGCAATTGGTTCCGGGGGACCCTATGCACTGGCAGCGGCACGAGCATTGAAGTCTCACACCAATCTCACTGCAGAAGAGATTGTTCGAACTTCCTTGGAAATTACCGCTGACATTTGCATTTACACCAATCATTTTTTTACAATTGAAACTATTGAAGATTAACAGGTAATCGGGAGAAATTAAATGGGTAATCCAATTAGAGAATTTACCCCCAGGGAGATTGTTGAAGAGTTAGATAAATATATTATTGGGCAGGATAATGCCAAACGGTCGGTTGCCATCGCCCTCCGAAATCGCTGGAGACGGCAACAGGTAGAAGGCCATCTAAAAGAAGAAATAATGCCGAATAACATCATATTGATTGGTCCCACAGGAGTGGGAAAAACCGAAATATCTCGACGATTGGCCAAGCTGGCCAATGCTCCATTTATTAAAGTGGAAGCCTCCAAATTTACTGAAGTGGGTTATGTGGGCAGGGATGTGGAAAGCATCATCCGGGATCTGGTAGATATTGCCGTCAATATGGTTCGGGAAGAGAAAAAGGAGAGTGTTCAGGATAAGGCCCGTGAACAAGCCATTGAACGACTGCTGGACATCCTCCTACCAGCTCCAAACTCCCGGACTGGTTTTCTGCCAGAAGCAGAGGGGGAAGATTCACCGGAGAATCAATACCAGCGAACTCGTACAAAATTTCGACAAAAGTTAATTAAGGGTGAACTGAATAACCGAACTGTTGAAATCGATACCCCGGCGGAAATGGTACCTACCATGCAGATTTTTTCCCCGGGAGGTCTGGAAGAGATGGGAATCAATCTTCAGGAACTGTTTGGTAGTTTTATGCCGAAAAAAGTGAAAAAACGTCGGGTTACTGTTCCGGAGGCCTTATCTATCCTGACTCAACAGGAGGCTCAGAAGCTGATCGATATGGAAGAAGTGGTTCAGGAGGCCATTCATCGGGTGCAAAATTCAGGTATCGTTTTTCTGGATGAAATCGACAAAATTGCCAGCTCCGGTTCCAAGCATGGTCCCGATGTTTCCCGGGAAGGGGTTCAACGGGATTTGTTACCCGTTGTGGAAGGAACCACGGTCGTAACCAAATACGGGATGGTGAAAACCGATCACATCCTCTTTATCGCTTCAGGTGCATTTCATGTGGCCAAACCCTCTGATTTGATCCCCGAATTGCAGGGGCGTTTTCCTATCCGGGTAGAATTGGATAGTCTGACGACTGATGATTTTGTGAAGATATTAACCGAACCGGAAAATGCTCTCACCAAACAATATAAAGCATTATTGGAAACAGAAGGCATCGAACTGGAATTTACTGATGATGCCATATATGCAATCGCAGAAACTGCCAGTTATGTCAATTCCAAAGCCGAAAATATTGGTGCCCGAAGACTTCATACTATCATGTCTACCTTGCTGGAAGACCTTCTCTTTGATGCGCCGAACATGAAAGAACGAAAAATTACCATCACCGGAGATTTTGTTAACGAAAAATTAAAGAACATAGTAGAAGACGAAGACTTAAGAAGATTTATCCTGTAACTCTTAACACCTGTGGAGGTTTCATGAAAAGGGATTTTTTGTCGATTGCGGATTGGAGCAAAGAAGAGTTGTTTGAAATATTTGAGTTAACCTCAGAACTGAAAGAAAAGACACGTAAACGCGAACCTCATCCCCTCTTAAGCGGTTATTCACTGGCTATGATTTTTGCCAAACCCAGTGCCCGTACGCGAATATCGTTCGAAACGGGTATTTATCAACTGGGTGGGATGGGCATTTATCTTTCACCTCAGGATATTGGAATCGGTAAACGGGAGGCCATAAAAGATATTGCCCGGGTCATTTCCCGCTATAACGATCTGATTATGGCACGGCTATTTGATCATGCCCATATCGAGGAGTTGGCTGAATATTCCAGCGTTCCGGTCATCAATGGGTTAACCGATTATAATCATCCCTGCCAGATAATGGCTGATGTCTATACAATCCTGGAGCATCGGAAGTCCCTGGAAGGATTAAAGATCGTTTATATTGGAGATGGTAATAATGTAGC
>RFIL01000202.1 GCA_003695285.1 Calditrichota bacterium | reverse complement strand
AAGGTTCTTACCAGGGTTTCTACCTGGGTGGTGGGAACACCAATAATTTCCCAATCTGTGAGGGATGTGCCATCCCGGTACATACCTTTACTTCCCACCAGTATCTTTGAGGAAACATCAAAAGTGAGGGTAAAAATCTCCCCTGGAAAGGAGTGAAGCAAACTCCAGCTGTCACCATTATCATCGGAATAAAAAAGATTCCCATCGGAAGTTCCTACAAAAATATTGTCCCCGGTGGACAGGGCTATGGATGTAATGGTATCACCCGGTAAACCTAATAATGACCAGGTATCTCCATTATTGGTCGAATAATATACCCCACCTTCCGTTCCAGCATACACAATACCGGAATCGCCGGTGGTTAGGGAGTGTACATGCTTGTTATATAGCCCGTAATTGACAGGAGTCCAGTGTCTTCCTTCATCACTGCTTCGGTACACCCCGGAAGTATCTCCTGCAAATACCATGTTCTCAGAATTCACTGCCAACGCAACAATCTGACCGGTATCAAGATTGGTTTGTTCCCAGCTTACCCCCTGATCCGTTGAAAGATATACTCCTTCCCAGGTTCCGGCATAGATCCATCCGGCACTGTCCACCACTAAAGAATAAACTGAATTTTCCAGAGTCTTTTCCCAGTGGCCTCCAAAGTTGGTTGAGATAAAAACACCACCAAAAGTATTTAAATAATAACGTGCACCCAGGTACAGTCGATCCTGACCATCCGAAACCAGACAGGTAACATCAAAATTGGTAATTCCGGAATCTGCTGGGAACCAGTGCTCGGCATTGTCTGTTGACCGGAAAACACCTTCGAAAGCTGCTGCAAAAATATCTGAATTAGAAGTTACGGTAATACCCCGAACCAACCCACTGTATGGACCGGCTGTCGATTCCCAGAAATTTTGACCTGTAACGGGAACGAATCCAATGATGAAGAGAAAAATTGAGAAAAACATCCCTCTTCTTTTCATCTTCTTATCCCCCATTTTTATACACAGTGGCCTCTTTTGAAAGTACATGTTTCTTTTAAGAAAATCAAATTGGGGGTTGTATGATTGAGAACATTCACCCTTCTGCTTTTTTCTTTTCCTGTTTGACCCTACCTTCCGGTTTATTAATTTCAAGTGCATGAAAAAATTTCAGCAGCTTTGGGAGAACAACATTGGATTGCTTTATTTATGGAAACTTTCTGCCAGAAATTGTTCTATCTTCTTCTTTACGTTTTAAGTTTCACGCTTAACGATTCAATCTCTCCGGCTGCTGAATTCAAAACAGAAGCACAGAATACTAACCTCATAACAAGGAGGGAAACCCATGGCACATCGAGTATTTAATTTTAGCGCCGGTCCGGCAACCCTGCCTCTGCCGGTTTTGGAGACCATACAAAATGAGATGCTGGATTATCATGGTGAAGGAATGTCTTTGATTGAGATGAGTCACCGCTCCAAGACTTTTGACGCATTGGTGGTGGAAACAGAAGCATTGGTCAGGGAATTAATGGGTTTTTCAGATGACTATCAAACCCTTTTCCTGCAGGGGGGAGCTACCGCCCAATTTGCCGCTGTACCTCTCAACCTTTCCCGGGATGGTAAAACTGCAGAGTATATTAATAGCGGTTCCTGGGCAACAAAGGCCATCAAGGAAGCTGAAAAATTAGGCAAACCCTATCGGGTTATCGCTTCTTCGGAAGATGACAATCACACCTATATCCCAACCGATTTTGTGGTTGGTAAAGATGCCGCTTATCTCCACATCACTTCCAACAACACCATTTTTGGCACCCAGTGGCAGGAATATCCGGACACCGGTGACATACCTCTGGTAGCGGATATGTCCTCGGATTTCTATTGCCGTCGCTTTGATCCCAATAAATTTGGGTTGATTTATGCCGGTGCTCAGAAAAATGCCGGGCCTTCCGGAGTAACCATCGTGGTAATCCGAAAAGATTTGCTGGAGCGCAGCCCAAAAGACATCCCCACTATCTTGAATTACAAAATTTTTGCCGAAAAAAATTCCCTCTACAATACTCCTAACACCTTTGGCGTTTACGTGGTCAATCTGGTGATGAAATGGATTAAAGATCAGGGTGGAATCGATGCTGTGGAGAAAGTGAATCGCCAGAAAGCTCAACTCCTCTATGAGGTATTGGACAGCAGTGATTTTTACAGACCCCATGCCCGAAAAGATAGTCGTTCGATCATGAATGTCACCTGGCGTCTCCCCTCAGAAGAACTGGAGAAAAAATTTGTTGCCGAAGCCACTGAAAATGAACTGGTTGGCTTGAAAGGACATCGCTCAGTGGGTGGTATTCGAGCCTCCATCTATAACGCCATGCCTCTGGAGGGCGTTCAACGGTTAGTAGAATTCATGAAAGATTTTGAAAAACGAAACGGATAATCCTTTAGGTCAGTAAAAAAAGATTAGAACAATACCCTCCCCGGTTAATCCATGGAGGGTATTGTTTTTTAGGAGGTTGCTATGGATGTATCCAGAAACATCATTCTATTTTT
>RFIL01000201.1 GCA_003695285.1 Calditrichota bacterium | reverse complement strand
CTTCTACGGCAGTGGCAGTGTGATGCTCACCGCCACCGATAGCAGCGGGTTATCCGCCAGCGATACCTTTCTGGTCACCATCACCCCGGTCAATGACCCACCGGTGGTCAGCGGGTTACCGGATACCCTCCGCTTTGCCATCGACACCACCCTGGGGGTCTGGAATTTTGTCTCTGACCCGGAAACACCGGATAGTCTCCTTAGCTATCAATTCTCCTCTTCCAATGATTCCCTGCTTCTTGCCTTTAATCCGGTCAATGGTATCCTCACCCTCTCTGCTGCTCCCAACTTTGCCGGATTTGTCCAACTAACCATCTCCGTAACGGATGACAGTGGCGCCACAGCGCTGGGAATCATGACCGTGGAAATTCAGGGCGGCCTCATCACCTTTACCGATATCCTGAGTGATAACTGGAATCTGCTCAACCTTCCTCTCCAGGTAAATGACCCCTTCTATTTAACCCTGTTTCCCAATGCCATCCCCGGAACGCTCTACGGATGGGATGGGAGCTATCTGGCAGGGGATACCCTCTATCCCGGAGCAGGGTATTGGCTGCGACTGTCGGCTGCTGATACGGTGCAACTGACAGGCACCCGCATCGATTCACTGACTCTCCACCTGCGAAAGGGGTGGAATCTGATCGGTGGCATCTCCCGGGATGTGCCCCTCAGTGAGGTAGTTGACCCCAATCAGCTTCTCATCCCCGGAACGCTCTACGGCTTTGATGGGGTGTATTATTCCTCGGATACCCTTCGGGAAGGGGAGGGATACTGGGTGAACACCTATGATTCGGGAACGGTGATACTTCCGGTATCGGGAGGGGCTTTTCCTGTAGGGAAGGCAGGTGCTCTCCCTTCGCCGTTAACCGAGGCAGAGGTTGTTGTCATTCGTATCAGTAACCCGGAAGGGGTAAGTCAGGAGTTGTTGCTGGCGGATGAGAGCCTGTTGGAGGAGGTCGATGAGCAGTGGTTGTTAACCTTTAGCCTGCCACCGTTGCCTCCGGGAGATGGGTTTGATATTCGTTTTAACAATCACTCTCGACTGGCAGTGGGAGAGATGGCAGAGGTCTTGCTTCAATCCCGGGAATATCCTCTCCAGCTTACCCTTAAGCAGTTGCCGTCGGGGATGCATACAATTTTAACCGTGGAAGAAGTCACAGGGGGGCAGGGAAATCAATCCTATCGATTATCGAAAGAAGGGGAAAGTCTTTTGGTGCAGGATGAACGGGTTAAGAAGTTAAAGCTCCACCTGCAAAGCGGTGCTACACCTTCCCGGTTTTCCCTGAAACAAAATTATCCCAATCCCTTTAATCCCAGCACAACCATACCCTTTGAGATATCGAAAAATTCCACGGTTAAATTGGAAATATATGATGTGACCGGGAAGAAGGTTAAAACATTACTGAACAAAGAGATGAGTCCCGGAAGCTACTCCGTAAGATGGGATGGGGTGAACAAGCAGGGACTCCCGGTTAGCAGCGGAATTTATTTCTATCGTCTGAAAGCAAATGGATTTCAGGCCATTCGAAAAATGGTGCTCTTGAAATGAGAGAATTTTGGCATGTAGCTGATATCTTGCTTGAAATATTAGAAAATTATAATCTTTCATTTTAATAAAAGTTGTTAAAAATTTTCTAAACCTTAGTATATATGTAGAACCTGGGGAATTTTTCCTGCCTGTCGCAATGATAATTATCACAAAAAATGCAAACATTAACATTTTTTAATATTCAGTTTAATTTCTGTTAATGTTTACTCCTTATCTTTAACAAAGTAGCGTGGCTCTCTTTTTCAAAGTCTGGGGGCAGGTGCGGTTATGGGTATTTAGCATTTCTCTTCATCAAATTTCCTGTTCATTGTCTGAATTTGCAACATTTTCAAGAAAGGAGCTTGGATTGGCGAAAAGCTCTCAAATAAAAACTTCGTTGTCCGAAAATTCAAAAGCATTGGACATTCAGAAGAAAACCCTACCGGCAATTATCGGTGAAGGTGTATCTCTTTCTGCATATTTTAAACGTATAGAAGTGATTGAGATATTAAAAGATTTAATATCCCCGGTGATTGCCTATCGGTATCAGATACTTCCGTTAAAGAAAGAGGGGTCACGTTTATATATAGCTGTGTCGGATTCAGAAGATGTCGCCAAGTTAGATGAAATATCCTGGGTTCTGGGGCAGGAGATAATTCCGGTAAGAGTAGGGACAGAAGAAATTCAAGAAGGCTTACGGACCCTTTACGGCCTTGGAGCTGAGACAGTAGGGAGAATGCTGGAAGAGGATTCGGATGAGGATTATGTTGATTTAAATAAAGCAATCACCTCCGACCTTGATGAAGAAAGCGAAGAAGCCAGTATTATTCGATTTGTCAATGAGCTGCTTGTTGCTGCTTTTCGGGAGAGAGCAACCGATATTCATATAGAACCTTATGAATCGGAATTGCATATTCGGTATCGGGTAGATGGCGTATTGTATCAGTTTCCAGTTCCTGAGGCTTTAAAACATCTCCATTCTGCAATCGTATCCCGAATAAAAATCATGGCGAATTTAAATATTGCTGAGCAACGCCTCCCTCAGGATGGTCGAATAAAGGTGAGAGCCGGGCAAAAGGAACTGGATTTAAGAATCTCAATTCTCCCCACTCCTCATGGTGAATCAGTGAATCTCCGGATACTAAACAGTAACCAGGTTACTCTGGGGTTGGAAAATCTTGGTCTGTTACCCCGGGATATGGCCCTGATAGAACTTCTCATCAAGAAACCCCATGGTATCATTCTGGTTACCGGTCCTACCGGGAGTGGGAAAACCACCACCCTTTATTCCTGCCTCTATCGATTAAATGATGTGTCTCGGAAAATTATTACCGTTGAAGATCCCATCGAATATCAACTCTCCGGCATCACTCAGGTTCAGGTAAATCCCCAGATTGGTCTGACTTTCGCAAACGGTTTGCGTTCAATGCTACGCCATGATCCTGATGTAATGCTGGTTGGGGAAATTCGAGATCATGAAACAGCAGAAGTGACCATTCAGGTAGCGATGACCGGTCACCTGGTGTTTAGTACTCTCCATACCAACGATGCTCCGGGAGCTGTTGCCCGTTTAATAAATATGGGGATTGAACCTTATCTGATTGCTGCTTCTGTGGAGTGCATTATAGCACAACGGTTGGTTCGTGTCATCTGCCCATCCTGCAAAGAAGTGGATGTGGATATCAAAAATAAGGCTATCTATGAAGTGATGAGACGGTATTCCAGTGATTCAGATTTTGTCTATCACGGCAAAGGATGTGAACACTGTAAACATACCGGTTATTACGGTAGAACGGCCATCTATGAGTTTATGGTTATTGATGATGAAATCCGAGAGCATATTGTCAGAAAAACACCAGCCAATCAATTACGACAAATAGCTTTGTCCAAAGGGATGATTGGCTTACGGCAGGATGGGATGGAGAAGGTGCGTCTGGGGATTACCACCCTGGATGAAGTGTTAAGAGTTACTCAAGAAGTAGAGGACTAACGGTATGCCGCTGTTCACTTATGTGGCCAAAGCTTCCCCTCGGGAAGTTCGCACGGGGGAGATGTATGCCCCATCGGAAGAGGTTTTGAGTAGCCGTCTCCGAGAAATGGGGTTATATCCCCTGGAAATTTTTTCGGTTGAAGAGAAACAGGATCAGCGATTCGGCTCTCTCTCAACCATTTTCCGAAAATCAAGTCGAAACGCTGTGATTCAGTTTACCCGACAGATGGCTAATCTGGTGGAGGCCGGAGTGACCGTGCATGCTGCATTACATTTATTACAGGAGCAGACCACAGATAAACACTTTCATAAAGTGTTGACCGATGTGGTTGAAAGAATTAAAGACGGATATTCCTTTTCTCAGGCTTGTGCTGCCTGGCCGAATGTTTTCTCCGGTTTTTATGTGAACATGATTAAAGCCGGAGAAGCCGGTGGGATGCTGGATGTTGTGCTGAACAATCTGGCGGATTTTCTGGAAAAAGAAGATGATGTAAAAAAACAAATCCAGACAGCTCTGGCGTATCCCATCCTGATGATGTCTATGGGAATTTTAACAGTCAGTGTCCTGCTTACATTTGTTGTACCCCGGATTGTATCCATGTTTGACCAGATGGGACAAACACTACCTTTACCAACCCGCATCTTAATTGGGGTCTCAGGTATATTGTCTTCGTATGGGATAGGGATTCTGGCAGGTCTGATACTACTGGGAATAATGTTTCATAAATATCGCAAACATCCAGTTTACCGAAGGAACATGGATCGTTTCAAATTACATATTCCTTTTTTAAAAAAGTTGATAATATTGGAGGAAGTAACGCAATTCTCGCGGCTGGTGAGTGCCTTGCTAACCCATGGGGTCCCCGTTCATCAGGCGTTTGAAGTGGGAGTAGCCGCCAGTAAAAACATTCTCATCCGTGAAGAACTACAGCAAACAGCGATTGCCATTCGTCAGGGAAAAAAAATTGGCCGTAGTCTGATGAAAGGAAAGTATCTCCCTAAAACTTTTGCTCAAATGGTATCTATTGGTGAAGATACCAATCAACTGGAAATTGTTCTGAGCAGGGCCGCCAGTTCCGGTGATAAAGAAGTGGAACGAAACGTTGCTGTTTTTACCCGGTTGTTGGAACCCGCGATGATTATTCTTATCGGGGCAATTATTGGCTTTATTGTGTTTGCTATGATGTTACCCATTTTTCAAATGGATTTTATGGTGCAATAACGATGAACATGGTAATGTTATACATAGTGCTTTTTTTGCTGGGGAATCTGGTGGGGATATATCTTCATCATCTGGCCTCCTATTATCACCGGAATCCAAAAGAATGGTCTGCCATTTTTAAATGTGAGGAATGTGGTCAACGTCCTGGATGGCTTCAATTTTTACCAATCTCCAGAATGGTGCTTAGCGCATCTGCCCACTCTTGCTGTTCAACGAAAAACCGTTTGAAAAATTCTTTGTTAGAAGCATTACCCGGTCTGATATATGTTGGGTTATACCTCAAGTTTGAGAACTCTCTGGATTTCTTGCTGGCCATTGTTTTTTCTACCCTTTTACTGGCTGGCATGTGGATCGATCTGGAACAGCGATTAATTCCTAATGTCATTACCATAGCGGGGATAGTCATTGGATTATCGAGTGCACTTTTCCTGAGACGTCCTGTTTTTCTGGATAGTGTATTGGGGATCTTGATATGTGGAGGCTTTTTGTATCTGGGAGGCCTATTGGGGGGATATTTATTCCACAAACCCAATGCAATGGGGGGTGGGGATATTAAATATGCGGCAATGATTGGTTCCTTTCTGGGTTGGGAAAATGGTTTCTGGGCAGTTTATGTAGCCACGGTTGCAGCCACCATGTATGGAGTGATTGTCCTCTTAAAACACAGAGGGGAGAAAGGTCGGGAAATTTGTTTTGGACCATTTCTGGCGGGAGGGGCGGTGCTCATTCTCCTGCTGGGAAATGCATATGTGTTTTTTTAAGTAAAATGGTAGGAGCAAAGAATATGAATAAGTTGAAAGATGAAGCCGGTTTAACCCTGATAGAAGTGATGATGGTGGTCATCATTTTAGGGGTGTTAGTGGCTCTTGTTGTTCCCTCTTTTGTTGGACGAACAGAACAAGCCCGAATTGCAGCCGCTAAAGCAGATATCCAGGCAAATATTGCCATCGGGCTGGAGATGTATTTATTGGATAATGGCAATTATCCAACTACAGAACAGGGGTTAAGAGCACTATTGGTAAAACCGGACACTCCTCCCATCCCTTCGAACTGGCAGGGACCTTATCTTAAAAAACATACCAGCTTCGAAGATCCCTGGGGAGAAAAGTATGTCTATGTCGCTCCGGGAGAGCATAATACGGAAAGTTATGATCTCTACTCAAAAGGGCCGGATCGACAAAAAGGGGGAAATGATGACATCACCAACTGGGAAGACGATGAATCTGCGATGGAATGAAAAAGGGTTAACCCTGATTGAGTTATGTTTAACCCTGTTGATTCTGGGGCTGATTATCGCTCTGGCGACTCCCCGGCTGGCAGGGAGTTATCACTCAATGCATCTAAAATCCGTGGCTCAAAAAATTGCCGAAGAAGTATGCCAGATTCAGAATCAGGCAGAATTGTTAGAACAGGAATGGAAAATGAAAATTGTGGAAGATGGGCGAGGATATCTATTGGAGAAAGAAGAGACCAGCATCAACGATTTGAACCTGGATCAGAAAAAATGGGAAGTCGTTTTTCAAAAAAAGTTACCTGAGGATTTCTCTCTGGAATGTTCTATTGAAGAGATTGCAATTTTCCCATACGATGGTCAACCCATCCAATTGGGGGTCAAGGATGGGAAAAATCGAATGATAACCATACAGATTGAGAATGGCCAATATGAGCTTTTTTCGCAAAAGCATATTAAAAAATGAAACAGGCTTTGCCCTTTTTGAAGCCCTTGTCTCAGTGGTCCTGCTTTCCATGGGATTGGTGGTTGTGGCTCAGGTTTTTTTGCGTTCCGTTGATGCCCATCGCGCCCTGGAAAAGCAGGTATATCCGGCTCAAACGCTTGCTGATGAATTGATGAAGAAGATGGAGATTCGAGCCAGGGTGGGGGATTTGCCAAAAGATTTTTTTGAAAGCGGGGAGATAGAGGGGTTTCAATATCGAATTGTCACCACTCCCTGGAG
>RFIL01000200.1 GCA_003695285.1 Calditrichota bacterium | reverse complement strand
GTTTCAAATGAAAATCAAAGGGGACTTGAGCACTCAGGGTTAATGAAACAGAGAGCACCCACAATAATATGTAAAGGAACCGCTGATGTAACACAAAACTCTCCTTTTTCTTATCTTGATTAGCAAAAATTAAATTAATGTTGCCTATCCCAGACGACTCCAACGAACCTCTCCTCTATCGGATGGTGGGCACCCTATGGCAGGATTCGTAAAGAATCGTTGACCACAGGAGAGAAGTTGCCAACCCTATCTTCTGCCAGAAATTCAAAGATAAACAGATCAGCGGTGCTATTGGCGGCAACTAACAACCCTCGGGAAAAGATTCCATCACCCGCTTCCTGATCCCGATGATTGGCAAAATCACCATCATCAAATAGCTCAATGAAAGAAGTATCTCCGCCCGCTCGGTAAATTGACATAGAAACATTGCTGATGTCGGCTAATCCCTGCGGATCCACTACCCTAACTCGCACATCAATAATCTCAGTTCCAATTGGCGGGCGCTGAAAGGAATCCGGTAACTCGACCACGCGAAGAGTAGGGGCTAAATTTTCCAGATATATAGAGGCAGTGAGGACATTGGATAAATCCCCACTGTTATCCTGCGCCTGATATTCCAGCAGGTAATCTCCCATTCGTTCCGCAGCAAAGGTTGAATCCAGAAAAATACCAAATAAACCGGTATCCGGAGCACTTTCGGAAATCAGGTCCAGTAAGGCGGTAGCAATGACGTTTCCACCTTGTTTCAGAGAAAGTTGCACCGAACTGACATCCTCGATGCCGTTACTGTCCTGGACCACTGCAGAAAACAAGAGGGGTTCAGTACCGGAGGGGAGGGTATCGGGGGAATGAATGGTGATCAACACCGGCTCGGTATTCACAATAGCCTGAGAGGCTACCAGATTGCTCAGCAGGTTATTGTTCTCATCATCCGTTACTTCACCCTGAAAATAAAAAGTGCCGGAGGAAAAAACGGAGGAATCCGATAAAAAGGTAGCTGTAAATATCCCATCCCCGGCAACCACATCCCGGTCCTCCGGATGGATGGCAGCCCCATCATCATATAATGGAAATTGTAATATTTCTGTGGTCTGATCTGCGGCAAAAACCCGACAGGTCACCGAAGCGATGTGTTCTAACCCACGGGGATGAGTGACCTGAAAAGAAACAGTATAGCTTCTCGGTCGATCAATACTGATAAATGTGGGAGCCTGGAACAATTGAATCGAATATTCCGGAGGGCTTTCCAGGGGCCCCGTTTTTTCACTACAGGAAAAAAGGGTTACCATAATGATCAAACTTATCAACCAGTACTTGAGATGTGAAAAAGGCATTCATGTCTCCTGTTTATGACGATGAATAAAAACGACATTTGATAATACAAATTGCTTCCAGCCGTTGAATAACCGGAAGGTGAATTTCTCTTAACGATCGGTCCAGAGGGTAAACAAAAGGGCCGCCCATTCTTTGAGAAAGAGACGTTCTTCCATTACCAGTCCAGCATGTTTATAGAGATAGGAAAGAAGATTCACATCTTCTTTCAGGATTCCCGAAACCAGCAATTTTCCTTCCTGCATGAGCATAGAAGAGAAATTTAATGCCAGGTCCATTAACACCTCCAGATGGATATTGGCCAGGATGACTGAAAAAGTGCGGTTCTGAACCGTGGAAATATCCCCCACCAAAAATTCAATACCGCTGACCTGATTTAATTCCTGATTATGCAGGGCATTCGCGATGGCATCAGGATCAATATCGACCCCCACCACCTCCCGGGCACCCAATTTTTTTGCCAGAAGCGATAAGATACCCGATCCACAACCCAAATCCAAGACCGAAGCATCTTTTAATGTCATTTGTTGCATGGCCTGAATCATCAGGCGGGTGGTTTCATGATGGCCGGTGCCAAAGGCCATCTGCGGATCGATGATTAATTCAATTCCAGTAGCTTGTGGGGGTAATTTTTCCCAGGGAGGACGTACCCAGATGTCTTTTGTGACTTCAATGGGAACAAAGTATTTTTTCCACCCGGCGTTCCAATCCTGTTCCGGATTTTTTTCCAATTGCACCTCATTCCAGGGGAAATTGGGAATGCTTTTCATCACCTCTTGTTTAAGATATTGCACGTGTTCAGAGGACCAATCTCCCGGAAAAAAAGCCTGCCATTCATCGTCCGAAAGTTCCACTACCCCCAGGCATCCATTCCGAAATAAAATGCCGGAAAACAAATCCCGATCAATTCCAGCAACCGGAAAATGAATTTCTAAATACTGCTTTTGTGTTCGCTCAGATTTCATCTTTTATCGTATGGCGATGTTTACATTTATACCAAATTCTTTATACGTCGTTGTCCCTAACCGTTTGTTGAAAGAACTGCTCTGCTCATAAAAGGCAGTTCCATTAACCTTCTGGCTGAACCGATAGCTAACCGAAGGACGGAATTTCCAGTTACGGGTCACGTCTAACTCCTCAAACTGGGTATCGGTGGGACCACGAGAAAAATTCTCACTGGTGGTTTTATCTACAGAAAGTGAAAATTGGATTTCATTATTCAACCGCTTCTTCTTCAAGAATGGTAAAGGTAACCGAAATCCTTTGGTCACAGAGTAGGAGAGGCTTAAGTTGAATCCCGATTGGATACGTTTAGTGACAGCACCAGCAGTGCGGTAATCATAGGTGATGGATTTGGTGCTTCGTAAATTTCCGTTCACATTCCACTTGGTGTTGACAGTTAAACCGAGCAAGGGTTGATAGTTGAGGCTATAACTCCAGCTATCTCGTTTTTTGGTTTCACCCTCAAAACGAGCGCTTTCGGAAAATTTCCCGGTGCGGGAATGTTCTAAGGTGGCTGTTTTGGCAAACAGTTTAAATAATGGAAACTTTTCCACCCCGGTCAAACTGAAACGCCAATCGGGAACATAATTCCACCACGATTTGGGATTGGCATCCGGATCATCCCCCGTGAAAAAGATGGTATGGCTCAAGGACTGCGTACGCTGCTCATTTACCTGACTCTCTACCTTCTGAGAGTTAAATTTAAAGCTGGAATTCATGCTGCGCAGGATATCTACCTGAATATTTCCATCCAGCCCGCGATTCTTTCGAATGTTGGGTAATAACAAAATTTTGTTAAATGTGGTATCCACTCCCGCATCCGGAGAGGTTTGAAATCCAAATTGATATTTCCAGACCGGTGTTCGCTCCAGGTTAAAATGACGATAATCATCCTGAAAAGTCAAATTGACAGAAACGGATTTGATAGAGTTAAACATGTGCCAGAGCAACATGGCTGGATTGGGTGGGGAAACTTTTTTCTTCTTCTCCTCTTTTTTATCCGCATCTTTCTTTCCGGTGTTGCGGACCCTTCGTCGTCGGGTAGTACGGGGCTTCTGTTTGGGTGAATATATCTGGTTAATCAGAGTAGAAGGTTTAAAATCCAGTTGGATATTGTGATTTTTATTCAGGGTTGAACTACGATCGTTGATTTCCGGATTATCGAATGAGTACACAAAATTGGAGGCATAGCGATAGTTAGTATTTAACCAGCTAAAAAGTTTAGGGGAGACATTTGTACCAAACCGTTGACTGATGCGGCGGTCTACTCCGAAATCGAATTTGGTGAAAATGGCTTCCAGTGCATCTTTTGCCCGATACCCTTTCAGAAACGCATCGCTTTGATAATCGCGACTGAAATCAAAACTAATGTT
>RFIL01000199.1 GCA_003695285.1 Calditrichota bacterium | reverse complement strand
TTGCGCGCAGGACACTTCCATCCCGTAAAATTACTTTTTTCATAGGTGATTTCTCTACCCATTGTGATTCGTCTATTGGATAAATCGGGGGTATGAGAGGGAGGTGTTCCTTACCCATCTCCTGAAGTCGATTGGCAATTTTATTCCGCAGGTGGGCAACCTTAACAGAGGGAATTTTCAGGATGAGGATTTGGGCTTTCTCCTCAGTATTTCGGAGGACATGAAGTTGGAAGGCACCGGATGCTTCCCGATACAATTTCACCGCAGTTAATCCCTGGATCTGACCGAATATGTTATAGCGAACATTTTCACTGGCATCAATCATGTCACCGAGAGATTCATGAAAAACTTGTGGAGAAACATTCAGTGGCTGGTTCCTGGCAAAAGAAAACAGTATACACATCAGAAACACAACTCCGGGCAACCGAGCTAAGGTGATTGGATTCATTCCCATCTCCTTTTTTTTTGTTGAAAAATAATTAGCTCTTCGTTGTTCGCCGTACCCGGAAAAGAATTCGCATCATTCATGCTGAAGCGGTGTGAAAGAGAATTTATTTATGGAAATTCCAGAATCCAAGGGAGCATAACTCATCATCGGAGTTTTGAATAGAGGTAATTCTCCATACCTCCAGACTACTTCAATATATTTCGTCTTCATTTTCAGAAACTCTCAAATACTAAAGGAAAAACTCAATTCGCCTCAATGGGTTCCATACGGTTTCAATTTTACTCAACATCAGACCATACAGCGTATTCATTACCATTCGGATCCGTAAAATGGAATCGCCGCCCTCCAGGAAAGGTAAAGATGGGCTTAACAATTTTTCCGCCAGCTTTTTTGATTTTCTCCATTGTGCGTTCAAGTTCTTTACTATAGAACACAATTAATGCACTTCCCCTGTCAGTGGTGGAATTCAAATCGGATTTGTAAAAACCACCTTCCAATCCTGCGCCCGAGAAAGCGGTATACTCCGGTCCATAATCTATAAATGTCCAACCAAACACGGATGAAAAAAATAGTTTGGTCGCTTCAATATTTCGTGCCGGAAACTCTACATAATCTATCTTCTCGTGCTTTTCCATTATACCTCCTTTGGCTTGTTTTCCATTTTCAGGTGCAGATTTTAAAAATCTTCGTAAGCAGCAATGATATTTTTTTATATGGCATAACCTATCCAAAACTATCAGACTGAGGATCCCAGAACTCATCTTTCAACCCAATCCTTGCGAATATAGCGCGCATTTCCTCCGGACCCGGACGGCGAGAGCTCTCCTGTAATCGGGTTGAGTACCAGGTATGCGCCAGCTCCCATAACTGCGCTATTGATACCAGTGGTCTGATCGGATAACCATTTCCCAAACACCACTGCCGAACCATCTCTTCAGAACTGAAGAAAAGCATATTCCTTCAGGTGAATACAATATCATCCCACCATTTGGCAGCGGGTACAAGGCTATGGAAAACCCAATCACAGGGTTCCGGACCATCCAATTCCACTTTCAGTTTCAAAGGAATTCCCGATTGCTCACAACGGGAATGCACTATAGCAGATTGATGTAATGCAGCCGGCACTCCTAATGTATCCCAGGCACAATTCGCGTAATACAGCACCTTGTGAGAAACCACAAGATATTGAGTCGGAATACCGGAAAAAGGGGGTGCCATCCGGATGGAGACTCCATCTTCCTCCAGAACAAGTACCCGGAGCGTACGGAGCCTCCGATAGGCGGCCAGAATTCTTTCCGCAGATGACGCTACTCGACTGGCAATTTCTTCCAGTGTTGGCCTTTGCCCTGTTTCGGCGAAATGGCGGTAAATCGCCAATTTAACCTGAACATCAAAATCCATTTCTTCCCGTTAACTTTGGAAATTCAAATACACCCTGAATTGAATTTGGATATGTCAAGTCTGCTCAGCCTCTGTCCTTTTATCATCTAGAGAGAGGGAACTATGATGATATCAATCTGGACTGGAAAACCATCTATGTGTACCGAATTGATTCTTTTTGACAGGTTGACCGGTTGTTATATACCATTCAAATCCTTTCAATACTGATACAAGATAATCGCGTAATTGGGGGATGATTTGAAACCGATAGGGTACCCATCGGATAACCACAGGTAGATTTTGAAAGATGTAAGGATAAATAGTAATAATCAATGTCCCTGTTTGTTCATTCTCTTCAGTAATGCGCCACCTGACGTATGACTTCTCTCCCCCCTCCCTGCCAATCAGAAGGTCATACCCCACTCCCGGGAGCCATTGAACAAAATCGCGATAGAGAATCCAGCCACTATAGTAATGAACGGCATCCCGGGCCTCTGCTCCCGGCCATCGGTAAACAGGATTTTCCTTACAAAAAGGATGACATAATTTTAAAATTCCCGGGGTGGTGATGGTGGACCAGATTTGTTGCGGAGAAGCGTTTATTCTTTTGCTGACGGAAATAGGCCACTTGTATTTCTGAAGTCGTTCCTCTGAGAAGTCCACCTTTCTCTCCAGATTTCTCAGCCTTTGGGGTTAACGTTATGTTTAAGACATGGTACGCAATCATCAAGTTCACCCTCAGGGGTTATTGTGCTCAAAATAATCGAGCAACAATCTTTTCCAATCG
>RFIL01000198.1 GCA_003695285.1 Calditrichota bacterium | reverse complement strand
TTCAATCAGGTTGTTGAACTTCAGGCTGGTGTGGTAGCGGGTCACTTCCGTGGGGGACGATTGGGGGAAGTGGCGTATATGGTGGATGGAATACCGGTGAACGATCGCTTTAATAATGCCCTGGGTGTACAGGTAGAAAACACTTCCATTCAACAAATGGAAGTCATCAGCGGTACCTTTAACGCGGAATATGGTCAGGCACTCTCCGGGGTGGTCAACATTGTTACCCGGGAAGGGGGTAATGAATACGAAGCCGATGTGTCTGCCTATGCCGGAAATTATTTTTCCACCCACGATGAGGTTTTTCCTTATATCGATCAACTCAACATGGATGGGGTACGCAATGTTCAATTATCCTTAAGCGGTCCAATGCCTCTCCTGCCCAAAATTAAATTTTTCACCTCTTACCGCTTCTATGAGGACGACGGTTATTTCTATACTCAGAGACTTTATCTCCCCAGTGATAACGACCCTTTTCAACCCTCCGGAGATCGTGCAGTTGTGCCGCTGACCTTTGCCAGACGGAACTCTTTTCATGGAAAGCTCACCTACTATCTGACACCCAACATGAAATTAAATTATAATTTTCTGTGGGAAGATAATACCAACCGTTATTACAACCACGCTTTCCGTCTGGTCCCGGATGCCACCAAAACCCATTATCGCACCAGCCTCAACCACAATATCCAGATTAATCATGGAGTGTCTAAGAGCACTTTCTATACGTTGAAGCTGGCCCGGAACAATACCGATTACCGGGGTTATGTTTACGCCGATCCCTTTGATCTTCGTTATCTGGACTCCGACAATGGTCAACCGGCTTCCAACTACACCTATCGTTCCGGAGGAAATGAAAGTGACCGCTACAGTCGCTATACAACCACCTGGCTGGCAAAATGGGATTTAAACAGTCAGATTACCAAAATTCATAAAATGGGGATGGGCGTCAGTTTTCAACGATATGAAATTTATAACTTCTGGACCAATCTGGATATCGAAAACAGTAGTGTGGAAGATGGTATTGTTTACCCTCAACCGTACACACCGGGGCGTGAAGAATACCGTAAGGAACCCATTGAAATTGCCGCTTATATCCAGGATAAAGTGGAATTTGACAATTTCATTATCAATCTGGGTTTACGATTTGACTACTTTGATCCTCGAACCGATGTCCCGGCCGATGTGAAAAATCCGGAGCTTATTTCTCTTTTCCCGCATGAATCTGCGGCAGTATCCGCCAAACAACAGCTCAGCCCACGGCTGGGTGTGGCTTTTCCCATCTCATCCACGGGAGTGATTCATGTCTCCTACGGGCACTTTTTTCAGATTCCTAATTTTGAATATCTCTATCAGGGAATTACTGATTCCGCCGGTATAACCAAATATTACCTCCCGCGCGAGGAACGGTTAAGTACGCTGAAAGGAAACCCGGACCTGGAACCTCAACGAACCGTGATGTATGAAATGGGTCTCCAACAGGCATTGAATGAACAATTGGTTGTCGAATTCACTGCTTATTATCGGGATATTCGCGATCTGGTGGGCACGGAAATTATCGAAACCTATGACACCAAAAAGTATGCCCGGTATATCAATCGCGATTACGGAAATGTGACCGGGATGATTTTATCATTTGAGAAGCGTTTTGCCAACCACTGGGGTGCACGACTGGATTATACCTTCCAGGTTGCAGAAGGGAACTCCTCCGATCCCAGGACTGTTTTCTTCGACAATCAAGCCGATCCTCCCCGGGAATCGGAGAAACAAATGATTCCACTGGATTGGGATCAACGACATACTCTAAATCTGGCATTGAACACCGGCACACCGGATAACTGGAACCTGGGACTCATCGGTAGATTCGGTTCCGGTACCCCTTACACAGCCGCTTCCCGCTTCTTATTAGGGGAAATTGTTATCCGAAACAATCGTACCAAGCCTATGTCGATTTCCTTTGATCTAAAGGCAGAAAAATATTTCACCATTTTAAACACCCGGATGACAGCTTATCTGTGGGTAACCAACTTATTTGATCGGTTAAATGAATGGAACGTTTACAGTTCCACCGGAAGGGCAAACAATGATCTGGAAGCAAAGCTGGGAGCAGGTGAAATTGTAGGATTACACACTCTTGATGATTACATCTCCAATCCTACCTTTTACTCCCCTCCCCGCCAGATTCGCTTTGGCCTTTCTTTCGGTTTATAAGTCAATACTGGAGGAGACAACGAATGACCTTCGATGTTAGATTATGGATAGTAACACTGCTGCTTATCGTGATGGGTGGGCTACTTGCTCAGGAACCCCCCAATGTAATTCAGGCCTATCGGGACGAGCCATATGGAAATGCCATCTGGCGCAAGAAGGGGATTATGGATGGCAATCTCATCCGCACCATGTATTTCAACCAGGCAGAAGTAGGGAAATGGCCTGACCAACCCTCCGGTGAATGGCCCAAAGGAACCGGTCATTCTTATCTCGATGGGGTATGTTTACTGGTGGGTGCCAAAGTTCGGGTCTTTGTGAATGGGGATTCCACATTCATTACCCCCATGGAAGCAGCGTATCGTGAATATGTGGATAAGGACCCGGTCACCGGAGAGGACTGGGGCTGGGAACCAGTACCTGGATATTTAAATCCCAATGGCAATAGTCCGGCCATCAGTAATGATTCCCGAAGCTGGCCGGAATTATGGCCCGATGCCGTTTTTGTCGCACTGGATCAGCCCCCTGAAAACTGGATAAACCAGAAAGAAGTCAATGGAGAACCCGGGGTTGATGATGATCGCGATGGGGACATCGACAATTTCACCTACTGGCATGGCTTCTTTGGGCGGGGAGTTAAAAATGCGGATATCGAAACCTACTTTGTGATGGATGATTCCCGGGATAAGGAATGGGCACGTCCGCCATACAACTATTTCCCCATTGATGCTGACCATGAACGGGGTGGTCTGGGCTTACGCGTGGAAGTGCGGGGCTTCCAGTGGTCCCATGTTCTGGCGGAAGATAACATTTTCTGGCTCTATGATATCGTCAACATCTCGGATACGACCTACAATGAAACGGTCTTCGGGTTCTTAACGGACGTGGGCATTGGAGGTACCAATGATTCCGGAGATGATAATGCATCTTTCGATTTAACCCTGGACATCGCTTATGCCTGGGACAATGACGGCGTGGGAAGCAGCAGTTTTGGACCCTGGAGCCCAACCGGATATCTGGGATATGCCTATCTGGAAAGCCCCGGCAATCCCTTTAACGGAATCGATGATGATGAGGATGGAGTGATTGATGAACGCCGTGACGACGGTATCGACAATGATGGAGATTGGAACCCCTACACCGATTTGAATGACAATGGAGTATGGGATCCCAATGAACCGTTGAATGATGATCTCGGCAAAGATGGGGTAGGTCCCTTTGATCGGCAATATAATGGTCCCGATGAAGGTGAAGGAGACGGTTTACCAACCCCCGGTGAACCCGATTTTGACCGCACCGATGTGGAAGAATCCGATCAGATCGGATTAACCAGCATGTCAATCTATCGTCTCATTGAAGGTGGCGGGGGTGACGGATGGCCCAAACATGATGAAGGTTTATGGGCAAAAATGTCCTATCATCATTTCGATACCACCCTTCAGAATAATAATTTACATATGCTCTTTGGTTCAGGCCCCTTTGAACTACGTCAGAACTATCGTGAACGGTTTTCCATGGCGCTCTTGATGGGCAATGACCTTGACGATCTGGTCTCCAACAAAATTACCGTTCAACAGATTTACAATGCTGATTATAACTTTTCCAAACCTCCTTTTAAGCCCCTGGTTAAAGCGGTTCCGGGGGATGGCAAGGTTTATCTGTACTGGGATGATATTGCCGAAGAATCGCGAGATCCTTTTTTACCGGACTCCCTGGGAAATCCGCGAAAAGATTTTGAAGGTTACCTGATTTATCGCAGTACCGAACCACAATTTAATGATATCAAAATCATCACTGACTCCAAAGGCACCCCCGTATACTGGAAGCCCATTGCCCAATTCGATCTGGTGGATGGAATCAAAGGACCGGATCCGGTGGGTATCAACGGTGCTCGATTCTGGAGAGGAGATGATACCGGGCTGCGACATTCCTATGTGGATGATGATGTGGTCAATGGTATTACCTATTATTACGCGGTGGTCTCCTATGATCAGGGTGACCCGGATTTCGGTGAACAGGGATTACAACCAACCGAATGCTCTAAAATTATCACTGAGGATCTGGCTGGTAACATCAAGAATGTGGATATCAACTGCGCCGTGGTGACCCCCAATGCTCCGGCTGCGGGTTATGTTCCACCGGAAATCAATGGGAATCTGGAGGATGTGACCGAAGGCATAGGAACCGGTGCAATTTCTGTGGTGGTTGTTGATCCCTCATTGATTCAGGACAATGCTACCTATCGTGTTGTTTTTCAATCCGTGGGAGATTATCCGGAGTATCAAACCAGTACCTATGGAATATATAAAGTAGAACCGGATACTCTCCTACCATTGGTGGAAGAGGTGGATGCTACCAGTTTTGGTGAAGAATATCCCAGCCCCATCGCTGACGGATTTGTCGTTTCGGTGAACATCGATACCACCATCGATGTGATTCCCTCTGAAACCGGTTGGCTGATTGGAAATAGCAACATGGATATTCAGGTGGTCAAGCATCAACAATTTCCCTCTCTGCTGGTACCCTGGCCTGCTGATTACAAAATCACGTTTTATGACCACATTGTGGATACCTCTTTTAATTTTGGCATCCCGGTTCAATTTCAGGTCTGGAACCTGACCGAAGATCGACGGGCCGAATTCGAACTGTTTGATAATGACTTCTCCGGTGATCTATCTGCAGGTGATGTGGTGACGATTATTGAATTCATCGGACCTCAATTTAAGTTCACCTATGATTTTGTGTATAATAATCCGGTGCAGGGTGACCCCCAAGAACCGCAACCGGGAGATGTATATGTCATCCGTACCAGCAGACCTTTCTACCAGGATGATTATTTTGAATTCACAACCCAGTCCGCCAAAACCAATCTGGCAAAAGCCCAGGATGAGTTGTCCGATATCAAGGTAGTTCCCAATCCCTACATTGCCGGAGCTGTCTGGGAACCCCGGCTGGTTTTTGGAGCTGGAAGAGGTCAGAGGAGAATTGATTTCATCCATCTGCCCCAGGATTGTACCATCCGCATTTTTACTCTTTCCGGGAAACTGGTAAAGACGATTGAACATCACAGCGTGATTTTAAACGGCGCTGAGTCCTGGAATCTCGTCTCGGATGACGGTATGGATATCGCTTATGGCGTCTATGTATTTCATGTGGAAGCTCCCGGGGTTGGGACTCATATCGGTAAATTTGCGGTGATTAAATAGGGACAACCGTAAGATGTTCCTATAATCCAGGTTAACGAATACAACGGGTGAATAGCCAACTAGAATGAGGTTTTTATCATGAAAGATAAATGTACTGCTCTCTTGATACTGCTCATCATATTGAGTATCCCCCTGTGGGGGCAGAATCAAAATTTTAAAGAGAATGTTTCCAAACGGGGAACAACCGCTGCCAGTTTTTTGGAGATCGGGGTGGGAGCGCGTGCCCTGGCCATGGGTGGTGCGTTTACTGCTCTGGCAAATGATCCCACGGCTATCTATTGGAATGTGGCCGGGATTGCCAAACTGAACCGTACCGGTCTGATCTTCAATCATACAGAGTGGATTGCAGATATCAACTTTGACTACATTGCCGGTATTGTGCCCATGGGGCGATATGGCACGGTGGGAGTCAGCATCACCTCGCTGAGCATGAACGAAATGGATGTAACCACTGTCTTTGAACCGGAAGGAACCGGTCAAACGTTCAAAGCCAATGATTTTGCCGTGAGCGTGGCTTATGCACTCCGACTTACAGAAAAATTTGCCATCGGGTTTAATCCCAAATTTATCTACCAGTCCATCTGGCAAATGTCCGCTATCGGGTTTGGAATTGATATCGGGGTACATTATGAAACCCCCTTCAAGAATGTATTGCTGGGATTTTCCATGACGAATTTTGGCACCAAAATGCAAATGAGCGGAGACAACGCCAGGGTCCTGTATGATTTTGATCCCCACTCCACCGGCAACAATGACCGGGTAACCGCTTTGCTGGAAACCTCCCGCTGGTCTTTACCGCTGAACTTTAAAATCGGGCTATTATATAAGCTGATAGACGGGGAAAGACAAACCGCTTTTATCACTCTGGATGCCCAACATCCCAACAACGATTATGAAAGTGTTAATGTGGGTGTGGAATATGTCCTTAATAAAATGTTTGCTTTCCGGGGTGGATACAAATCCATGTTTCTGGCTGATTCAGAGGAGTCCTTTACACTGGGAGCCGGTTTAAATTATCCCATTCTGGGGAATATCCTTCTCCATGTTGATTTTGCTTACGCTGATTTTGGGCGTCTGGAAAACATCCAGAAATTTTCACTGGGAATTGACTTTTAAATAACCGCGAATTCCCTGACTTTTTGACAAACAGGAGTGGAGAACAAGAACGATGAAAAAACGATACCTATTTTTTATCAGCATGTGTTTGATAATCCTTTTACCCCCTGCATATGCGCGGGAGGGCAAATTTCAATATGGATTACGTGCAGGATTAGGTTTATCTTCCATGAATGAAAACATCATCTCTCCCCAATTACAATTAAACGGGGTTGAGATGAATCTGGAAAGAAATCATCTGGTCAGCGGTACGGGAGGGGCTTTTCTGGAATACTGGTTTACCAGCAATTTAGCCCTTCAAGTTAATGTACTTTATCTGCAGAAAGGTGTTCGCGTGGAATCGAATTTCGAAGGCGCTTTCTTTGATAATATCTCCGGGGAATTTGTGAACACCTTCGGAAACACCTCTCAGGACCTTCACCTCAGATACCTCAGCTTCCCTCTGATGGTTAAATTCAACTTTCCCGGCGCTAATTCTGCCACGTTAAAGCCATTCTTTCTCGCCGGTCCTGAAGTAGCATATCTGCTATCGGCCAGAACTTCTTCGCTGGAAGGTGAGATGGCTGTGTATATCCCTGCCACCTGGGGCGAGGCTCGAGAACTTTTTCAACCAGGAGATGAGCAAACGGATCGGTTTCAGCGTATGGAAGTTGGCTTTAACTTTGGGGGTGGCATCACTTTTCCCATGGGCGCTTCCAGCATCTTCCTGGATGGGTGGTATAATTGGGGAATAACCTCTCCTCAAAAGGAGGGTGAGAAAAAAGCCGCCAATAGAGTCATCACAGTTAATCTTGGAATCCTGTTCTAATTGGGTAGAATTTTTTTAAATTTCTGAATGCTTTGAACAACCAGTTCCAAGCATCTCCCACCCACTGGAGGATAATTCTCAGATTTCTCCCCGGGGGTTTTCAATATTTGCTTTGGATTGAATTTAAAAGTGATTCATACTACCTGAACAATGTGGCCGAATGTCACGACCAAACTACAAGAGTCTTGTTATGAAAAGATTTTCACTCATCCTGCTGATGACAACGATCCTGATAAATACCTCAATGGTCCAGATGACCGAAGAAGAATTAGATGAAAAGGTTAACCATTTGCTCTCTCGTATGACCCTTGAAGAGAAAGTTGGGCAGATGACTCAAATTACCCTTGAGGCGGTCTCTGCGAGACGAGGAACAGCGACCCAGAAACATAGACTGGATCTCCGAAAACTGGAAGAAGCGATTGTAAAGTATCACGTAGGCTCCATTTTAAATGTTTACGATGTTGCCCACACTCTCGATTACTGGCATACTATCATCACGACTATCCAGGATATCGCCACTAAAAAAACACGGCTGGGAATACCTGTTATTTACGGTATCGATGCCATTCACGGTGCCAACTATACCCGGGAAGCCACCCTTTTCCCACAAAGCATTGCCATGGCAGCAACCCGCAATCCTGAGCTTGTTAAGAAATGCGCTGAAATCACCGCCTTTGAAGTGCGAGCTTCAGGAATTCCATGGAACTTCAGTCCCATCCTTGGAGTTGCTCGAACTCCTCTCTGGCCTCGTTTCTTTGAAACTTACGGTGAAGACCCCTACCTGGTATCACAAATGGGTGCCGCCTACATTAAAGGAATGGAGGGAGAAACCAATCAGATCGGGGCACCGGACAGGGTGGCTGCCTGCATGAAACACTATCTTGGATACAGCTTTCCCTTGAGCGGCAAAGACAGAACCCCGGCCTGGATTCCCGAACGAATGTTGCGAGAAATTTTCCTTCCCCCATTTCAGAAAGCCGTCGAAGCGGGTGTCCATACCGTAATGGTCAATTCATCGGAGATCAATGGGATACCGGTTCACAGCGATTACCATCTGTTAACAGAAGTATTGAAAGAGGAGTTGGGGTTTAAAGGCTTTGTGGTCAGTGATTGGGAGGATATCAACCGCCTCTACTCTCGTGATAAAGTGGCATCTTCACGGAAAGAAGCCGTGCGGATGGCAGTGATGGCCGGAGTGGATATGAGTATGGTGCCCTTTGATTTCAGCTTTTATGAAGATTTACTTCAGCTGGTAAAAGAGGGAAAAGTTCCGGTAGCACGGATTGATGATGCCGTCTCCCGCATATTAAGAGTAAAATTTCAGTTGAATTTGTTTGAAAACCCTTACCCGAAACGGGAAATGAAAGAACAAGTCGGAAATCCGGAGTCCGCCAATGTCAGTCTGGAAGCCGCCCATCAGGCAATCACCCTTTTGAAAAATGTGAATAAGATTCTCCCCTTAAAAAAAACCATGAACATCCTGGTTACCGGGCCGACTGCCAACATGCGTTCAGTGTTAAACGGAGGCTGGACTTACACCTGGCAGGGAAACGAAGAAGTTCTGTATCCCCGGGATAAACCAACCATTCTGGAAGCCATCCGAGATAAAGTTGGGGATACCAATGTAAAATATCTTCCCGGCGCATCCTTTAGTCAACTCGGAGACCTTCAAAAAGTTAAGGAACTGGCGAAACAGCAGGATGTGGCAGTTGTCTGTCTGGGAGAAACTCCTTATTGCGAAACCCCGGGTAACATTCATGATTTGACACTCCCGGAAGCGCAGTTAAAGTTAGTGGAAGCTATTGCTCAAACCGGAACCCCGGTGATTCTGGTATTGGTTGAAGGTCGCCCCAGAATCTTTACCCGGGTGGTGGGTCTCAGCCAGGGTATCCTGATGGCTTATTTACCCGGACCTGAGGGTGGGAGGGCTATTGCCGATGTTTTATTCGGAGATGTCAATCCCTCCGGAAAGCTTCCCTTCACTTATCCGCGTCATCCCAACGACCTGGTCTGCTATGACCACAAACCTATCGAAATGGACGACCCCAATAAACTGGACCCCTTATTTCCCTTTGGTTATGGACTATCCTACACCACCTTTGCTTATTCCAATTTAGTTCTGGACAGGCAAACCTTTTATCCCCATGAAAACCTGACCGTAAAAGTAACGGTAACCAATACCGGCGACCGCGAAGGGAGGGAAATTGTAGAACTGTATGTAAGAGATGTTTATCGTTCAGTGTCACCACCGGTGCGACAACTAAAGCGATTCACTTCGGTAACGCTTGCCCCCGGCGAAGAAAAGGTAGTGCAATTTACACTATCCCGGGATGATTTTGCCTTTTGGGGAAGAGATAACCGTATGATAGTTGAACCCGGCGAATTCTGGATTATGGTTGGTGGGCAAACCGCAACAACCCGATTGCTTCCCTTAACAGAGGAAGCTTCCAAATAAATTTGCCATGATCAATGGTGAATTGGTTATTAAAATAACTCGTATGAACTGTTAATAATTGGAGAAATAGCAATGGGGCTGAATATCGGAGTAGTGGATTTAATGATTATTTTCGGATATTTTGCAGCTGTCTTCGGAATAGCCATCTGGTCAACAAAGCGGGATTCGGTTCGGGAAAGTTCCACCGGGTATTTTCTGGCCGGGAGAAACATCGGCTGGATCGTCGTTGGTACCTCACTGTTTGCTTCCAATATTGGTTCCGAGCACCTGGTTGGTCTGGCCGGGACCGGAGCGGATAGTGGAGTTGCAGTGGGTCAATTTGAGATTCTGGCCTCATTAATCTTGCTGATATTGGGCTGGGTATTTGTCCCCTTTTATTTAAAGAGCGGTGTTTTTACCATGCCTGAGTTTCTGGAACGACGCTACTCCAAAGGAGCTCGCGCCTATCTTTCCTGGGTTTCCATCATTGGCTATGTGCTAACAAAAATTTCCGTAACCATTTATGCCGGTGGGATTGTCTTCGAAGCCATGGGGATGAATTTCTGGGTTGGAGCCTTTATTGTGGTCATCGCCACCGGTATATACACCGTCTTTGGTGGGTTGAGGGCTGTGGTTTTTACGGAATTTATGCAAACCTTTGTTTTGATTGGAGGGGCGGTCCTGGTAACCGGAATCGGGTTGTGGAAAATTGGTGGCTGGGGTGCTTTATATGCCACAGCCGGAAGCAGCTTTTTTAACATGTGGCAACCGGCTACGCATCCGGATTTTCCCTGGACCGGGATTCTCTTCGGCGCCCCCATTCTTGGCGTCTGGTACTGGTGCACAGACCAATTTATTGTGCAGCGTGTCCTCTCGGCAAAGAATATTGACAATGCTCGCCGGGGAACCATCCTGGGTGGGTATTTAAAGGTTCTTCCCCTGTTTATTTTTGTCATTCCCGGAGTCATTGCTTACGCCCTGGCCCAGAAAGGTATTATCACTCTGGATAAGGCCGATAAGGCACTCCCCACTCTGATTGACGCCTTACTCCCCGTTGGGATCAAAGGGATTGTATTGGCAGGTTTACTGGCCGCTTTGATGAGTTCTCTCTCCGCAGTCTTTAATTCCTGTTCAACACTCATTACCATTGACATCTATAAGCAACTGCATCCTACCGCACCTGAGAAACGACTGGTTCTGGTGGGACAGATCGCTACGGTGATGCTGGTAGTACTGGGGTTACTCTGGATACCCTTTATGAAATTTATTTCCGGGGAATTATATAAATACCTGCAAAGCGTGCAGGCTTATATTTCCCCACCTATTGCCGCGGTTTTTCTGCTGGGGGTCTTTATGAAACGATTGAACGGCACTGGTGCAATCGTCTCCCTGTTATCCGGTTTTGTACTGGGTATGGGTCGACTGATCGCTGAATTGAATAAAGAACATCTCAGTGGCTTACTTTATGAATATGCGACCATCAATTTTCTCCATTTTGCCATTTTACTCTTTGTGATATGCTCTGCCATTTTAATTGTGGTGAGTTTACTCACTTCTCCACCACCTCCTGAAAAAGTCGACGGTCTCACTTACTCCACGGCTTCTGAATATCATTCGGATCCGGTATGGAAGAGAAAAGATGTGCTGCTTTCCATTCTGCTGGTGCTGGTGGTGGGAATGGTCTGGTTATATTTCACCGGATAACTCCTGTTATACTCTCCTGGCCATAGCTCAACTGGCATGTATCCACACTTCCCTTTTGAGGGGAGTGTGGATTTTTTTCTGCATTGGAGAAAGATATTCACCAGTTTTGCTTTGGGGCTGCCTAAGAAGACGGATGGAGAGCATTCTCCTCGTTCTACTCGTTCCAATCCCGGCCAGCCGGGATGGAACGCAATAGTTAAAGAAACTCTGTTTCTAATGCCATGACATCAGTGCACAAAATCTCTCCAAAACAGAG
>RFIL01000197.1 GCA_003695285.1 Calditrichota bacterium | reverse complement strand
CCAAACCTTCCCGTTCAGTAACACGAAAAGTGACACCTGCAGTCGAAGAAAAACCGCACGTTAAAAATGTCCCCCCCGTCTTGGAAGAGCCTCAGGTCCAGCAGGTGTTAGCCAGGGTTAAAAAAGTTCGTGATGAAGAGAATGGGATTACCTGGTACTACAATAAAAATATTTCTCATTATGTCTTTAAGAACAGCCTTGAAGCCTATGTGGGCGAGTCGGATGCTGGTGATGTTTGGTTACGATTACGGATTTATTATAACGGGGAAAAGATGCTGGAAATAGACAACTATGAAGTTTATGCTGATGATCAGATTTATACAATTTCAGTATTGACCGGCAACATAGAACGTGGGAAAGGCGTAAAGGGGGCCTGGGAATGGTTTGATATGCAGGCTACCGAGAAAGAAATTGCCATGATTTCCCGTTTAATGAATGCCGAACGAGCCGTTATTCGCTATATCGGGAAAAATGGAGTCTTTGAAAGAGCGGTTGGTGAATTAGAAAAATTACGTCTGGAATATATGCTACAGCTTTATCGCATTCTTACCCGAGAACAAACTTTGTTAACCAGTAATACCGGTCGTAAATAGAATTCAATTTCTTAATCCAATAGCGCTTTGACAATTTCTTCCCATTCTTGAGGGAATTCTCCGCCAGCCTGAGGTTTTCCAGCCCGACGGTACCAGTAAGCGGCATTTGTCAGATCCCCTTCTTTTCTATGAAGATAGGCATGAACCCATGCCGCTTCAGGAGTGTTTAATGCTTGCACAATCAGATGGGCTGTATCCCAATCTCCCCGAGCATCAAACCATAATGCTTTTAGTTCTTCGCGAATTTCTTCCGGTGGATGAGGTGAATCAAGACTTTGTTGAAACTCTATAAATGTCATATCGTTTTCCGATTACATTGTGTCCCTGAATTTTCAACAAATCAGTAAAAAGGCCCTATCTCAGGTGTGATAGAGCCTTTTTAAAAGGTCGAATTTACGAACTTAGTCGTTGGCCTTGAGTTTCTTCACTTCTTCAATCATTTTGGGGAGCACATCAAAAACATCCCCGACAATCCCATAATCAGCTACTTTAAAAATAGGGGCTTCGGGATCTTTGTTAATCGCCACGATGTATTTGGAGGATGACATCCCGGCAAGATGTTGAATGGCCCCTGAAATCCCGCAGGCTATATAAAGGTTAGGGGAGACGGTTTTTCCTGTCTGACCGATATGCTCATCATGAGGACGCCATCCATCATCAGAGACGGGGCGAGAGCACCCGGTAGCAGCACCCAGTAAGTCCGCCAGTTCTTCGATTAATCCCCAGTTTTCCGGGCCACCCATTCCACGACCACCGCTGACAATAATATCAGCTTCAGTCACGTCGATTTTACCGGTGGGGCTGGCTTCAATTTCTTCAACTACTGCCAGAGGCTCCGGGAGTTCGACTGATATTGACTGCACGCTTGCATCAACCGGATGTTCTTCAGCTTTAAATGCTTTGGGGCGGATGGTCGCCAGAGCTGGTTTAGAAGAGATGGTCACATCGGCTAAAACTTTTCCAGCAAACATCGGGCGATGGAAAATGACATTTCCATCCTCAACTCGCAAATTTATACAATCCTGAGCCAGGGCTGTATTCAATAGTTGCGCTACCCGGGCCATTAAATCCTTTCCCATAAAGGTAGCAGCCATGAAAATGTAGTCAGCGGAGATTTGTTTTGCCGTTTCAGCCACGGCAGCCGCATAACAATCCGCGCTGTATTTCTCCAATTTACTGTCTTCAAGAACAAGTGCGGTTTCGACACCATATTGGCCCACACCACTGGCATGGGTGTTTGCCTGGGGCCCCATCAATAAGGCTTGAACAGAGCCACCCAATTCAGAGGCGATTTTATGTGCCGCCGTAAATACTTCATTGTTTACGGACTTAAATTGCCCTTCACGAATTTCTGTCACCACTAAAATCGTTGCCATTACAGGTTCTCCTGAATTTATACGGTTTGATTCTTTTCAATTTCAACCTTTAAAAAAGGATTAAATCACTTTAGCTTCTTCCCTTAAAAGTCTCACGACTTCGGGGACATCATCTGCTCCATTGGTGAAAATTTTACCTGCTTGCTTGGCAGGTGGATACTCCATTTTTTCAATTTTGTAGTTTTCTGAGGTCAAAGAAACTTCCTTGACTTCCAGGGGTTTCTTCTTGGCCTGCATAATGCCTTTCAAAGAACGGTAGCGTGGAGTGTTCAACCCGCGCTGCGCTCCAATCACGGCGGGTAGACGAAAGGATACTTTTTCATGACCACCTTCGATTTCCCGGATGGCAATACCCTTATCACCATCAATATCCAATTTTACAACAACTGTAACACCCGGTAAGTTTAATTCCTGAGCTACCATGGAAGCAATCTGAGCATGATCATCATCAATTGCCTGTTTTCCGAAGAAAATCAAATCATAATTGCCTTCTTTGAGTACTTCGCACAATGCTTTTGCTGTAGTTAAAGGGTCATCGGGGATATGTTCGGCATGAATTCGAATGGCTTTATGGGCTCCCATGGCTAAAGCTTCTCGAATGTTTTTTTCAATGGAAGCCGGCCCCAGTGAAATGATGGTGACTTCACCACCATGCTTTTCGGTGAGTTGTAATGCTTCTTCAATGGCAAACTCATCATAAGGGTTGATAATCCAGGTAATCCCATCACGGACGATAGACCGCCCATCCTCTGCAATCTTTACCTTTGTGGCGGTATCTGGGGTTTGTTTGAT
>RFIL01000196.1 GCA_003695285.1 Calditrichota bacterium | reverse complement strand
TCTTTCCTTCACTTGAAGTGCCCTGCGGTTGCAACTTTCCATCTGATACTTGCTGAAGCTGTTGAGATATTAGGAACAGGGTTATCTGCAAAAGGTATTGTAAGCTTGAAAATAAACAAGCTTTGAGGAAGGTACCTCAGAGAGGGGAAGAAATAATTCCTCTAAGCGAAAGGGGGCTTTCTTTTTTGGAAAGAAAGCCCCTTTCATTCTTCTGGATTATGTCCACGAGATTAGAAGAACACCACCTTTTCATCCTCCGTTTTAGCAAAGACTCCCATGGCCGGATGGACACCCAGGATGTAGGGATCTTCTACATACAGCGCCGTCTTAAATTTGGTTTTCAGATGAGGATTAGCAATCTGTCGGGGCAGACTGGTCGGCTTCACCATGTTGGGCATTTCGATCACATCCAATTCATAAATACCATCGGTAGTGGCGATGATGGTGCGGGTGTTGTTGAAGTTGATTGAATTAATTCGCTCAACCTTTTCATCCAGCATATCGAAATGAACCATGTCACCCCAGATGGTAAATTGATAGACGCGGTTCTTAATGGTTACCAGGAACGTTTCATCCGAGTTGGGAACCGCTTCCAACAAATCCACTTTCCCGAGTTTATTCACTTCTTCCATCGGCTGGACATCCAGCAACAGGTCTTCTTTTTCCAGAACTTCCGGAGTCAGTTGAGTATAGATGACTTCCCCACTTTCAGTTAAACCTAACAAACGATCGCCCACAATCAACACATGATCAATCCGAGTTTTGCTTCCCTTGTAGTTTACGTTATTGGCAAACCAGTAATTCCGCTTATCCAGAGAAACGATTAAATCCCAGTGTTGTTTACCCACGGTAGTATCCAGATAACGACGAGAGCGAATTTCTTCGGTGTAAGTGCTTTGAATTCCTTTCAGCAAATCATACAGTCGTTCATTGCGGCACATTTCGCGAATGTCCTTTTCGTCACCAACCAGGCGGAGATGGAGGAGATTGGGCACAATGAAATTAATTTCCCGGAAATATACCTGAGCGGAAGTATCCAACCCATCTACCCAGTTAATTTTGCCCAACAAGGGTGGAGTAAAAAATGTCTGGCAAATAAATTCCCCACTTTTGTAGAATAAGGCAATGCTGCGAGCGGTCTCGTCAATTTCTGCATGGGTTAATTCCTTGGGCAACTGATTGGTTTGGACCCTGATACGATTGGTGAAATCCGTTTGCATCATAGCTGTTCCCTCCTTTTGTTTTTGTTAAATGGATTTATTAATGGAATAAATGTTAGAGAGAATTTGGAAGAAAATAGTAGAGATTTAACAAGTTCAGCAAATTGAGAAGTCGTTCGATTTTCTAACCCGGGTTTCGCCGACTTATATAAACAAACCCAATGCCAGAAAAATCCAGAACACTAACCCCTGAAAAACATGGATTTTTTTAAGTGTCGCGAGGTTGATTTTCTCATTTTTGATAAATTCGTATCGACTCCATTCTCCGCTCAGCGAATCCCATGCTCAGTGCACTTCCGCCAGCGCCCGGTAAATCACATCTTTGGAGGTCTGCAAACTTTCCATCACCTTTTTATAATCTCCGTTAAAATAATCCATGGTATGCTTGATGAGCATTCTACGATATCGCTTTTCACGCTCTTTTAAGCTGAGGGATGGTTTCTTATAACTATTTTCAAATCCATTTAAGCGTTCCAGGGGTAGGTGTCGGAGTTCTATCACCCTTTCCCCATCTTCCAGCATGGCAATGGCTGATTCCAGAACATTTCGTAACTCCCGAATATTTCCGGGCCACTCATAACTCAAGAACAAATCCATTACATCCGGGGAAAGAATCACATCTTCTCTCTTCAACTCCCTTAAAAAATAATTTACCAGAAATGGGATCTCATCCAACCGTTCTCGCAGAGGTGGGATTTTAATGGTAATAACATTGATGCGATGGAAGAGGTCTAAGCGAAATTCCCCTTTTCGGATCATACATAACAAATCTTTGTTAGTTGCAGAAATGAGCCGGAAATTACTATGGTTAATCTTTATAGAACCAATCGAAAAATATTCTCCATTTTCCAGAACTCGTAGCAACTTTATTTGCATATCAAGACTCATGTCCCCAATCTCATCCAGAAATAAAGTGCCACCATCGGCTAACTTTAATAACCCGGTTTTATTCTGAGAAGCCCCGGTAAATGCGCCTTTCACATATCCGAATAATTCACTTTCTATTAAATTATCCGGGATGGCAGTACAATTCAAGGAAACGAATGCACCAGTTTTGGATCGCTCAGACTGCTCATGAATATATCTGGCCAGAACTTCTTTCCCCACACCGGTTTCCCCGATGATCAGCACCGGGAAATTTACTTTTGCCGCTTTGGAAGCGATGTAAAACGCTCGCCTCATTCCTTCATTCTGGAATACATATGCATGCATTCCTTCGGCCTCCATGGTTTGGTTGAACGATTCCAGGAACCAATCCAAAAACTCTCAATCCTTCCATCACAACAGAACCACCATTCAGTGAACAGTTCAGCGTGAGGGCCAGGTGTAAAAGACCCTACTCCACCCGTAACAGAACTCCAGCACTCCCTCCCTTCGGGAAGATTTCATTTATTTAAATACTTAAGCACCGAACGACACCGGACAAATCCTTCACCGAACTCACCAATGGAGCACCCTAACACCGCCAGCACTTTTACCAATTGAAAATTCGATAGTTACATAGTTAAAAAGTATGTACATTTGAAATGATTTTGAGATGCGTGTATACGGGTATACTAACTCACGAATAACTGAAAGGTATATCAATGAATGCACAGCCCCACCAACCTGTATTAATTGATGGTTCACGATTAATTATTGAAGCGCTTGTTCAAGCAGGAGCCGAGGTTTATACCGGATATCCAATTACCCCGGCAAATTGGTTATACGCTTTAGCCAGCCAACGTTTCCCGATTTTTTTACCTGCACCGGATGAAATTTCCGCAATCCAGTGGGCTGCTGGTTTTGCCGCCACCGGAAAACTGCCAGTTACCGGAACCTCCTTTCCTGGCTTCGCCTTGATGTTGGAATCGCTGAATATGATGTACATGATGGAACTTCCCCTGGTGTTAATCTTAGCCCAGCGGATGGGACCCTCTACCGGTTCTGCTACTACCGGTGCACAGGGAGATCTGATGCTGTTACGGGGCGCCATCTCCGGAGGGTACCACCTGCCGGTTCTCTGTCCTTCCAATCTTTTTGATTGCTGGGAATTAGCGGCAGAGTCGGCAAAAATAGCTCTCCGGTTAAGAACACCGGTCATATTGCTTACCTCCAAAGAAATGATTATGACCCGTCAGAGTATCGATTTATCAGAGCTTCAACCGCTGGAGCCGGTGACACCTCCCCCGGTTGTTTCAGAAAATGGCTATCTCCCCTATCGTGCCGAACCCCTGGAAGCTCCGCCATTTCTCCCGGTTGGAAATCCACACCACCAGGTTCGCCTTAACGCTTCCACCCATGATGCAACCGGCCTGATTCGAAAAGCAACTCCCGAAGCCCTTGCCAATACGCGGCGCTTAACGCAAAAAATAGAACATCATCTTCAGAGCGACTTTCTTTTCTACGAATATCATGCTGCCCCGGGAGCAAAAAAATTGCTTGTCTCCTATGGCATCAGTGCAGAAGCGACACGGGAAGCAGTAACCAAACTACGGGAGCAAAACCACCCAATCTCATTACTTATTTTGAAAACTCTTCTACCCATTTCTCCAGAAATATTGAATGTTATAGAAAAATACGAACATCTGTTTATCGTTGAAGAAAATTATTCTGGCTTGCTTTCGGAGTTGCTTTTTGGGAATTCCCGAAGAAACGAAGTTCATCGTATCACCAAAATCGGAGCAATGATAACTCCACTGGAAATCGAAAGGGAGGTGATGAAATGGTAGAAAGCATTCTGATTGGAAAGCCGTCCCCCTTCTGTCCGGGATGCGGGCATTCGGTTGTAACTCACGACCTGGGCAGGGCACTGGAAGAGTTGGGTGTAGATCCGTTGGATACCATTGTTGTCAGCGATATTGGTTGCTGTGGTATTGTTGATGGCCTACTCACCTCCCACACCGTTCACGGTCTCCATGGCCGATCTCCGGCTCTTGCCCTGGGTATCACCCTGGGTCTGAACAATCCCCGGAAAAAAGTCATCGTAATTCAGGGAGATGGGGGTGCCACGATAGGTTTGCAACATGTTCTCGAAGCAGCACGCCAGAACGTTGATCTAACCCTGTTGATATTGAACAACATGGTATATGGGATGACTGGCGGCCAGATTAGCGGGCTCAGTGCGACTGAGTTTAAAGCGGATCGATTCCCGGAAGCACGGAAGATTCCGCCCTACGACATCTGTCAACTGGCTCATAATGCCGGCGCTGCTTTTAGTTGCAGAACCTTTGTGGGAAAGAAATTGTTGGAGACATTAAAAACAGCTATCGAAACAGAAGGGTTTTCGCTGGTGGAGGTCATCGATATGTGCCCATCCCATGGCGTTCGTAAGCTAAAGGACCTCCAGCAATTGGCGGATTATCCTGAAGCAAGTTACCAGAACCATCGTACCCCCTTCCGGGTTACCCCTCGAGAGACCGTTTCTCTTTTGCAGGATGTGGAAATCCTCAAACCGGAATTCAAGAGCTCTCTGGAACATCGTTTGAGGATTATTCTGGCTGGTTCTGCCGGTGAGGGTATCCAATTAGCTGGAGATTTACTAGCCGCGGCCGGGATGCTCTCCGGTTTGTATTGTACCAAAAAGGGAGAATACCCCATAACGGTGGGCACCGGATTTTCCATAGCAGAAATAATCCTCTCCCGTGATCCGGTGCACTATACCGGAATAGATACACCGGATCTTCTTTTTATCCTCTCCCCCGATGGACTGGCAAAAGTGAAAGATCGAATAACAGCCACCACCCGACTCATTATTGATGAATCGTTAGCCGGAGAGGTTGAACAACCACCTTTTATCGTGCGGGATTTTCGGGGAGCCGGTGGAAAAAAAGGGGCTGCCCTACTGGCAGTTTATTCCTGGCTAAAGCAGTCAAAGTTATTGCCACCTGAGGCTTTAAAATCCATCGCTGAAAAACATCGCAAACGAGACAATCTCCTGAGAATTCTTCAGAAGGAAGAGATGCCTACACCTGAGGGGGATTAATCGTCGTACAACCGACATCGAGAAGAGGTGAAACAAAAATACTATTTGATCTGAGACGTTAAGGGTGATATATTTTTGACCTTAGATAAGGAAAGAAGTAACAAAGTCTACTAAAGCGCGGATTAACCTCGCGAATCTAAACCGGAGAACTGAAAGCGTTTTCAGTAGATGAAACATGGAAGCAACATGATGACATTATCTCAACCCCTCTCAATCTGTTGAGAGGGGTTTTTCATTAAAACTCCGATTCATAAGTGGTAAAGGAGCGGTTTTAGCAGGACGTAGTTCAAAATTGCAGGTGTGGGGAATATTATCATCAGAGGGACATTTATGAAAAACTTTGAACAGCAGTGGTCAATAGATATTCCCCTGGATGGTTTACAAGTCCTCCGGCGGGAACATCCGGAAGATACCATCATCCAGATAGGGGATGTACGAATTGGAGGAGAATGCGAACCGATTGTCATCGCTGGCCCCTGTTCGGTTGAAAATGAAGAACAAATTTTAACCATTGCTCAAACGGTGAAACAACACGGGGCAAAGATGTTACGGGGAGGGGCATTTAAACCACGAACCAATCCCCACTCTTTTCAGGGTCTGGGTGAAGAAGGGTTGAAACTATTACAAATAGCCAGAGAAGAAACCGGTCTTCCCATTGTTACTGAAGTCATGGATCCCCGAGATATTGAGCTGGTGGCACGTTATGCCGATGTGCTTCAAATTGGAAGCCGAAATATGCAAAACTTCCCCCTCCTTAAAACCGTGGGCGGCATTCAGAAACCGGTATTACTGAAACGCGGGATGGCCGCCACCCTGGAAGAGTTTCTCCTGAGCGCGGAATATATTCTTTCCGAAGGGAACCCCAATGTGATTCTTTGTGAACGGGGGATTCGTTCCTTTTCTGATTTTTCTCGCAACACCCTGGATCTCAACATTGTCCCGGCAATCAAACATCTTTCTCATCTTCCCATCATTGTGGATCCCAGTCATGGCACCGGATTGCGAGAATTGGTCAATCCCATGAGTTTAGCAGCTCTGGCAGCGGGAGCAGATGGATTAATCATTGAAGTCCATTCCCATCCCGATGAATCGATTACCGATGCTTTTCAAACCATTGGATTTGAACAATTCTCCCAATTGATGCAGACTATCAACCATTTTATTGAGTGGCAAAAGCTTCATGCATCAACTACAACTGTGTATTAAACAAAAAGAAATCACCATTCCTCATTACATCGGGGCTAACCTGTGGGGGATTCTCCTCAAATTTATCAATGAATCCTTCCCGGAGTCTGCCCTCTTTATTATTACAGATGCCAATGTGTTTTCCCTTTACCGGGAAGAACTGTTGAAGCATTTCTCTACTTTATTGAATTTTCAGGACATCCTGGTTATTCCGGCCGGAGAAAAAAGCAAATCACGCACTCAGAAAACCCGTCTGGAAGATGAACTATTGCGGGCTCATGCCGGAAGAGACACTCTTTTAATAGCTTGCGGTGGTGGCGTCGTGGGAGACCTTGCGGGATTTGTCGCTGCCACTCTCCATCGTGGAGTGGCATTCATTCAAATGCCGACCAGCCTCCTGGCGCAGGTGGATAGCAGTATCGGCGGGAAAGTGGGTATCAATCATCCTACCGGAAAGAACCTGTTGGGTGCATTCTACCAACCCCGGGCGGTTTTTAGTGATATTACCTTTTTAAAGACTCTACCAGAAGAAGAATTTTTAAACGGTTTGGCTGAAGTGATCAAATATGCGATCATTCTGGATGAAGAACTGCTGGTGTGGTTGGAAAACGATCATACTAAGATTCTGCAAAGGGATGAACCCACTTTAACCCGAATCATCACCCGCTGTCAGGAACTGAAGATTAAAGTTGTGGAACAAGATGAGAAAGAACATCGCTATCGAAGCATCCTGAATTTTGGCCATACGGTCGGACATGCTCTGGAACAACTCAGTGGGTATCATATTAAACATGGATTTGCCATTGCCACCGGGATGCTGGTTGAACTTCAACTCTCACACCAATTACTGAACTTTCCTTTAGATATGGTATATCGGTTAGAAAACCTGCTCGACAGGTATCATTTAAATCGTATTTCGTTCCAACAATTCCCCATCAATCAGATTTGGGAAACCTTACTTTATGATAAAAAAGCCAGGCAATATCAACCTCATTGCACCTTAATGGAGGCACCATACCAACCACGGTTGTTCTATCCACTAAAAAAAGGGGAACTGGAGTATGTCTGGAACAGGGCATAGCTTGTGCGTCAGCCTATTACCAAGGTCCAAAAAAGAATTGGAAGATTTTTCCCGGAGTTGTCCCGAAGCAGATGTGATTGAAATACGCATCGATTTTATCCCCGACATCAAGTTTCAAAAACTGCGGGAGTTATTTTCCCAGCCACTGGTAGTAACCCTCCGCACCACAGCGCAGGGTGGCTATTGGGAAGGATCGGAAACCGAATATACCAAAATTATTAAAAAAGCCCTATCTGCCCAAATTGACTATGTAGATGTTGAGTGGCAACATTATCAACAGGTGATTCCAACATTAAATAAAAAGCATTCGTCAAAAATTATCCTCTCAAATCATACTCCGGAACATCGATTGGATGTGTTGAAAGATCTCCTCCTCCAGATGAAGGAGATACCAGCTGATGTTTACAAACTGGTTTTCCCGGTTGAATCCTTCTGGGATAATCTAACCGCCCTTAAGCTGGCTGAGTTCGCGCGTTCCCTGGAGGTGCCGTTCATTATCCATGGGAACGGAGAAGCGGGAACCCTCTCCCGAATATTAGGAGCCATTTCCGGTAATGTATGGACCTACGTATCCGCTCAGATCAATAAAGAAACCGCTCCCGGTCAATTACCTCTTCATGAGGCACGGCATTATTATCATCTCCATCAAAAATCTACCTCCACACGATTGATCGGTCTGGTGGGGAATCCCATTCAACAAAGCAAGGGTTGGCGACTCCACAATGCTTTAATCCATCAATATGTTTCCCCTCAAAATTCTTCTGATTTCCTTTATGTAAATTTCCCGGTAGAAGACCTCAAGCGTTTCTGGGTAGAATGGAATGAGCATTTGTTTGGGCTCAGTGTCACCATCCCCTATAAAGAAGAAATTGTTCCCTATCTTACCGAATGTTCAACGGAGGTTCTCATATCTGGTGTTTGTAATACTGTGGTACGCACTAAAAATGGCTGGAAAGGATTTAATACCGATCTACTGGCGCTGGAAAGTTTGTTAAAACCGCATCGGGAAATACTGAAAGATGGCGCGCTGGTTGTGGGAACCGGAGCCACCGCCCGGAGCGCAATAGCTGCTTTAAAGCGGTTGGAAGTGAGCCCCATCTTTGTGGTAGGCCGGAATAGTGAGCGGGGAAGACTGCTGTCTGAAAAATTTAATGTGGAATTTTTAGAAGAAGATGAAGTTCATTATGCCGGTGCTGCTGCGGTGATCCAAACAACACCGGTGGGAATGTATCCCAATGTGGATCAATACCCGGTGGGTAGCTCTCACTTTCGAAGGGGGCGACTGGTACTGGATGTCATTTATAATCCCCCGGAAACCCGTTTTTTAAAAATTGCCCGTGATCGGGGCTGTATTACCATTTCCGGGGAAGAGATGTTTCTGCTGCAGGCGGCAAAACAATTTGAACTGTTTACCGGTGTGGTGTTAACGATGGAACAGATTCGAGAGGTCTGGAATCATCTCTCAGAGGTCATCAGATAAAAGCAACAACCGACGTTTCTGGTTGGTGCAGCTCTGCGGAGAGGACTCACAAAAAGTGCTATTTTGAGAGATGGTACCGGCACCTCCCTGCTTTAGTTTGCCTTAAATCTGGTTAACCGTAGGGCCTTCGATTACTCAGAGTATTCAGTCGTTTATACCAATCGTCACCGGTGGATTAAATATATGAAATACCACCAGTGGAGATCTTTTTACAATTTAAAATGAAGCTCCAGAGAGAGCGTTCGTTTTCGATTTTCCAGAATCTCATTCAAACCACTTCCAAGCAAGGTTTTATCCGGATACCATATTTCCTGATATTTCAACGTCAATCTACAGCTATTGAACGGGAAAAGGGATGTTAGGACAAACCACTTATACCCCCTTCCGTTTAACAATACATTTCGGAAACTCCCGGGAAGATCATTTTCAAATTCATAGAGTCGCAGAGAATAATCAGGAACATCAAAATGGGTCCAGCGGATTTGAACCTTACCACCATTGTTGGGAAGTCTATAGAACACATCAAAATACATTAAGAACCCCAAATTTCGCTGTTCAGTCACTGTGTTTGCCCAGCTTAGCTCTACCCTTTGGATGAAACGGAGACGCGGGGAGAAGAAAGTTTGAATTTGTGCTCGCACTTTGCGTTGACGCTCTTCCCGGTAAGGCTCGAATCCAGAAGTACGCCTTTGAGTTTGGGTTGAATATCTTAGTACCACCCCTGTTCGCCCGGGAGAATAATCCAGTTGCAGGATGTATTTATTCTTAGGAAAAAGAAATTGAGAATAGCTTTCCAGATCTTTACGGGTATGCACCATGAAAGATAAAATGAGCGACTGATCTACCCGCGCATTGACGTTCAATAATAAACCAATTTTGTTCCCGGTTTCATCACTGACCGAGCCCACTTCCCGCCCATACCGTGACCAAAATCGGGGATGTTCATAAAAAAACACCATCCCGTACGAAAAAGGACGTTCCCTGGAATGAAAAAAAAGTGAGTGTTGAATTGCCGGATAATGAAAATTCAAAAACGCCGCTTCTCCCTGCCAGCGCCAGGCTCCCCGTTGAAATGAATGAGAGAGAGATATATATCGGAAGTGGTTTTCAAGATACGGAACAGCACCCACCTTCACCGGATGATTGTATTTGAAATCAGCATATTGAACCCCTACTCTCCCACCTGAAAAAAGTTGCTCCCCATAGATGGTAAATATGGATTCCTCACTTAAATCCTTTTTCGATCGTTCCGTCTCACTCCGGTGATATCCGGAACTCACAAAAGAGGTAATCGTATGGGAGCTGTCCGCCAGATTGACATCGATATGGTTTCTGGAGTAGGCGACAAGGAAGGAAAATGGTGAAGATGGAGACAGATTCCAGAGAAAACCTCGAAAAAACGTATTCTCATCCACCGATGTTTTATGGTGCCATTGAACCCCATTTTGTCGGAAAGGCAGTTCAGTACCCACCGTTACCGGCATACCATAGGGTTCATGGAATACCAATCCACCCCCACTTTTTATCTGATAATCTCCAACAAGAAACGTGGAGTGTAACGATTGCAGGTGGGTTTGAAAATACAAAGAAGAGAGATCCGACCACTCCGATTCTCCGGCATCTTTTTCTGACAAAAAACCAATTCGGGTGTTTTCTCCGGGGTTCCAGAAAATCTTCTGGTAAAGATAGAAGGGATTCTGATATACCCCCTGCTCAAACCCGCGAATGGTGTTAAACCTTCGTTGCAGCCTCACTCGATAATCCACAGAGGGTTGAAAATGCGACTCCTTCTCCACTTTCAGATAGGGTATGATGGCATTCAACAATTCCGGAGAGACCCCCTCAACCAGTAGAAGTTGTTGAGGATTCTCAAATTTTCCATGACTCCTGCGATATCGTACAATAGCTATTGCCAGATCGGGGGTAAGAAAAGGGATTTTTAACAAATCGTTGCTGGAGGCACGATTCAAATTGATGGGGTGCTCCAGAAGCTCCTGTAAAATCTGAGAAAAATCAGTTATCCCGATATCTTCGCTTTCAATCTCTTCCAAAAGACGTTCCGGAGGAAGGTATTCCTGGGCGAAGGAGTATCGGGTAAGTGCAAGGAAAAATAGGAAAAAACCAATTTTAACAGCACAAACCTTCATCGTTTAATGCTGGGTTTGCCGGGTATTTATTATCCAGATGAATGATTCTCACCGCATATGTTCTAAAAATAATTTGAGGAAAATGTAACCTGAGGGGAACAACATTTTACTTCAAAAGCACCAATTTGCCAGTCTTTACCAAATCTGGTGAAGCAGAATCTGTATTTTTGAAAACTTTCAATTGATAAAAATAAATCCCACTCGTAATCGGTTGATTCTGTTGATTGGTTGCATCCCATTTTACCTGAAACCGCCCTGCTGGCAACTTTTTATTAAGGAGTGTTTTGATTTTTCTCCCCAGGACATCATATACAACTAACTGTACCCTGCTTGCAATGGGAATCGTGATTTGAATATTGGTTTCAGCATTAAAGGGGTTAGGATAGTTCTGTGATAATTCAAATTCAATGGGGGGTGAATATGGAATCAGATCTGCTCCTCCCATAATGGTTGAATCATATTTCAATTGGTAATAACCCGCTCCGAAGGAAGTATCGCCTCTTTCAACCTCAAAAATATCTGAATGATTCATCTCAATTCCCTTGACTGGAGAACCTGCAAATCGAGACGCTATTTCCTCAGGAACCATGGGATTCGTCATGTCAAATAAGGCGATTCCATATTTTAATCCCAAAAGCAATGTATCTCCAACGGGTTTGAAATTCAGGATTGGATTTTCGAACTCACCCTGGATTGGAGGGACTATCTGAAGTTCATTGAGATAAATCAATTCTTGGGGGTTACTTGCATCAACAATTCCCAGAACATCACCTTCATTTAAATCATTCAGGATATAAACAAGATTGTGATGAGCTTCAATATTATAAAATCCCGCCTGAGGCAGGGGAAGACTATCCAGTGGGTGAATTGCAAATGGGTTAGAGATATCCAGTGAAACCAGTCCCACGGCTGGGATTCGAGAATTTAAAAAAGCCAGATTTTCAGTAAACACCATATCATTGGTTAAATGTGGAAGGGGGTGAGATGCTACCAGAGTTGGATTGCCAGGATCGCTAATATCAAAAACTTCCAATCGGGGAGGAAAGTCAACCGGAATCATCAAGTGAGGATATACGATGTATACATCAGCATAGTTTTGATTCCTTTGGATAATTGTTCCGGGAATCTGACTTCGGAAAAACAACGACGTATCCTGAATTGTATATATTTCAATACTATCTGCGGTACCATAAGCGATTAGAAAAGTATCTAGAACTGCCATTTTAACTGCAGATATGTTTTCGGAATTGAATTCTATTGGTGACATATAGGGATCAAAAAAAACTATTTTCGAATTAGGGACCAATGCAAAGATTTTTCCATTCTCATAACTCAATTGTGTCGTCTGATTCAGAAAGCCACTGTATTTCTCCTGAATAAATCCATTCATATGAGCAAATGTATAGAAAAATCGCGTTTTTTCCGCAGTGAAGTAGTTATCCCGCACCCTAACTGTCACTTCCCCCTGACCGACGTGCAACGGGGTTAAATTGGTTACTGAACTATGCGGGGATTGAATAAGCACCCATGGCTGAGACTCCCATTCAAAACTGATTGGATCATTATCAGGATCAAATGATCCACTAGCATCTGCCACGAGAGACCCTCCCCAAAAAATTTCCTGTGGAGAGAGAGTCAGGGATACCTGTGGAGGATGGTTGTCATAAGCGATTAAATGAATGGTATCAGACATAACAATCCCACTAAAAAAATTAGCATGGAGTTCTACAAGATATAGACCGGGTTCATCGGGGTCTAAAGAGGCCTGGAAATCAGGTCCTGGAAGAATATCTGCATTACTTCCGGGAGGTCGCGCGAGAAGTAACCATTCAACTGATTGGATGCTATCCTCTCCCACTACTTGCTTATAAACCACATTGAATAGAAAGGTAGAATCCGTGGAAATAGTATCTTCATTTACCCATATACGAAGGAATCTTTGATTCGGAAAGAATTGCATTACTGTCTCAGCATTTTCTCTCATTTTTAAAATGCTACTAATTGGATCAACCCATCTCCCCAGAATATAAGCAAAAGCCAGATATTGGATCTCCCCACTGCCCAGTTGAAAGGGTCCTGTGTTCATCAAAAAAGATTTATCTCCCGGATCATTGTCAACCCATCCTGAGGGGGTCACTGGATTGCCACTAAAGAGAAAAAGGGGATTGTCTGTAGAAGTCCCTCCTGTACCCCATTGAGTTGGATCCAGTGAATCTCCACTTAAACTCAATCCCATCTGTCGTCGATGAGCCTCCAGTGCATTCTGAGGCCCACCCCATTCCGGATGATTAAATACGGTAGGGCTAAATGAGGACAAAAAAAGCAAGCGACGGTTAAGTAAGGTATCAATACCACCAACTCTTCCTTTAAACACAAAAGCACTATCACCGGGAGAATCAACAACCGGCCCTTGAAGGAGCTTAATACCAAATGCGGGGGGATTGTTACCGTAATAGATATCATCCTCATCATTATATACATAACCCAGTTGTCGTAGCGTATCGCATCCCATCAAATCATCATCATATTCACCCAGATCGGGGTCGGCCCAGATCGAAAAATATAGACTATCAATCATCTGAGAGGATGTATTTCTAAGTTTATACAAGAAGAAGATGACATCTCCCAGTGCTTCCCGGTCGGTATATGCCCAAATGGTTTGTTCTATTTCCAATTCCAGGGGTGGCGTACCCAACAGGCGGTTCGGCCACACTCCATCATTGATGACATTCCAAATTAGCTGATCGCCCATCAATGGTGGTGCATCAACATCAGGATCATATAAGCCATCCCCATTATTGTCGATAAAATCAGCACCCAGGGCTACAGCATCCATCCAATCCTGGTAACGATCGCCTCCAGGGGGATCATTAACGGAGATTGAATAAAAATGATATAATGGGTCAGTGGAATCTGTTCCGAATTTTCCGGGTTGCCATTCATCATACAAACGAGTTTTGATTAACCATGAGGCCCGTCGATCCCCATCGATCACACCGGTGAAGGCCATCCCGCCATCAAATAAGAAAGGCTTCATGGTTCCCGTCGGATAAAAGCCATTGCCATCAGTTCCAATTCCACCATCATTGAACAAACTGAGGTCAATACGATTAACGGCTAACCTGATGGTATCTGTTTGCACCACTGAAATAACGGTTTCTTCTGGCTTATCTCCGAGTGCATAAAGAACAACATTCAGAAAAATCATCAGAAAATACGGAGACATTTTAAGATGGGAGATCATGCTTGCTCAGATGTTTATCTCATTTATATTTTATCTCTCCAGATGTGATAGTCTCAATTTACCTCAAAATCATAAAACAGTCAATCCCTCTTTATGACAAAAATTTTCATCCGGGAACATTTTTTATTGACAGAAAAAGATGATTATAGTATATTCTACTATAAATATAGTAAATCTACTAAAAATTGAGTAAATGAATATGGCACGCAGAAAAAGTCAACTAACTCCCCCGGAATGGGAAGTAATGGAAATAATCTGGCAAAAGAAGAAGCCGGTAACCGTGAGGGAGGTGTTAGAATCAGCATATCCCGGTGGAGAAAAGGCCTACACCACCGTACAAACCATCATGAATAATCTGGTACAGAAAGGCTTTTTATCCCGCACCAAGATCGGGATGGTCAACCACTACCGCCCTGCTCGCGAACAGATGCGAACCCTGATGGATGAAATTAAAATTTTCGCCAACCGAACCTTTGGAGGTTCTCTCAACGCCCTGGTTAGTTTTCTCATAAATTCCAACACTCTCTCGCCGGAAGAGATTTCCGAGTTAAAACAGCTGATTGAACAAAAAGAGCAGGAAAATCAATCATGATTCCCCTGGAAGAACTGGCAGAAAAATGGTTCAAGATCTTCAGCCTCATGACGGTTCAGAATACCGTTTTTCTTGCCATTGGTCTACCCTTGTTGCTGCTGTTAAAACGAGTATCGCCCCGACTCCGCACTATCATCATGATAGCTATTTTAATCAAAATGCTTATTCCACCTCTTCCGCTCCCCTCATTATTTCAGCATCATATCACGAGTCCTCTGCAAATGCTGGATGGGGTCTTCTCCACTGCTACTCTGACTGACAGTTCCAGTAATTCCCACCATTTTTCCATACCAACCTTCCTGTTTATCATCTGGAGCGGGGTGGGTTCGATGATTATAATCCTCAATATTTATCACTTGCTCAGATATTATCATATTGCCCGATCCGGGATACCGTTAAAAAGAGACAGCGAAATAAAAACCAGTGATTCATATAGCGTCGTCTCCGCAGAAAAATGTTCTACCCCCTACATCATTGGTTTTTTCCGGCCTCAAATTGTTTTACCAGCGATGATGAGAGATTGGAAAGATAGCGATCTGAATATCATTTTAGCTCATGAAAAAGCACACTGGAAATTTAAAGACCCCTGGATAAATGTACTCCAGGTAGTGGTCCAATCATTTTACTTTTTTCATCCCCTGGTGTGGTTATTGATACGGGAAATGAATTATCTACGGGAACTGGCCAGTGA
>RFIL01000195.1 GCA_003695285.1 Calditrichota bacterium | reverse complement strand
ATGAATTTTTCCGGTACATAAATTCTCAACAAAGAATGTTTGCCCAGTTGCTGATATATTTCTGTGGGAGGAGCATCAGCGATCACTCTTCCTTGATCCAGAACCAGGATGCGATCGGCAAACCCAAACACTTCTTCCATTCGATGCGAAGAATAAAGAATCGTTTTGCCTTCCTGTTTTAAGATGGTTAATAACCCGAGAAATTCATCTCGGGAGTGCATGTCGAGATTAGCGGTGGGTTCATCCAAAAAAAGGACAGGAGGGTCATTCAACAGAGCAATAGCTAAGGCTAATCGCTGTTTCATCCCACCAGAAAGTTCTTTAATTCTTTTTTCAAGATGAGCAGATAAACCAACCTTCTCCAACCATTGATTTTGAGATGATAATTCAACTCTCTTTAACCGGGCGTAAAAATTCATCGTTTCTGCTACGGTGAGATTGTCATGAAAACTAATTTCTTGCGGAACAAATCCAATAATTTTTCGGGCTTCTTTACCCTGAGCAGGGATTGCAAAACCATTGATGAAAACCTCGCCTTCAAAAGGGATAATTCCTAAAAGACATCTAAGAATTGTTGTTTTCCCAGCCCCATTGGATCCCCATAGTGCCATTGCCTGCCCTTTTTCTATCGTGAAGGAAACTTGGTTGACAGCCTTGTGATTCCCGAATCGTTTTGTTAGTTCATTTACTTTTATCATTAATCGTTCTCCCTGATAAGGATTGGAGGATGATTGATTCTTTCTCTTGAGGGTTGTTTTGTCAGGTGATGTGGATGGTTCTGTTTTAAACCGAAGGATTGAGATACCAAATTGAATAAAAATTCCCATACTGACTAAGCCCAAACCCAAAAGCAATAAAGGCCAACGTGCCGGTAAGGGAAGGTGAGGTATCCCACTCGGAAAATAAGGTGCGATTCTGGGGTGCTTATCCATTAATTTAGGACGAGGAGTCACCATGGGAAAAGCACGAGTGGTAAAATCTAATGCCTGAATCGCAGGACTGTAAATAAACAGGCGAAATTGAGGTTTCCGGGAAATTAATTCTTCATAGAAATTTTGAGATTTGTATGGTATATCTCCCAATCCATCATGGTCGGCGTCAAAGCCGGCATAATCACTCCAGTAATTCTCATCCCATTGATTACCGGTAAACTCGCCGGAACCAATAATTCCAACCTGTTCGTAATTTTCAATAAAGCTGTTCTGGTATAGATGACTTCTTCGGATAAATGCCAGCAGACTGATCCCAACGTCATTATATGCAATCACATTGCCGTGGTAGGTCATCCGGCTGTTGACTTCCCGGGGAGAATTATCTACAAAAATTCCAACCCGATTGTCCACAATAACGTTTTCTTCCAGCAATCCGTCATCAAAATCCTTTAAACCAATCCCAAAACCACTGGGGCCTCGATTGTAAGCAATGGTGTTCTTACGCAAGGTTAAACGCTTGCTGTACATCAGATATACTCCCACCGAATTTCCGGTGAGCGCGTTATGTTCAATCAGGCAATCATCACTATACATGAAGTGTATACCATAACGGGCATTAGATACCCGGTTGTTTTTCACAATTGAGTTTTTGGAGAACCAAATGATTACATCTCTTCCAAAAAACAGACGGTTATTTTCTACCCGAACAGCATTGGTATACCAGGCTCGAATCAAATCCCCTCTACGAGCAATTTCTAATTCAGGCTTTCCTTTTATAATATTATTTTGGATGAGGCTACTATCGGCCTTTCTTAAATAGACCCCGAAGAGCACATCCTCTATTTGATTGTTTTCAATGGTAGCTCTTCTTGCATTTATGGAAATTCCAGCATCCTCATTATTTAAGGAGATACCACTGTTCCGAATTCGAAAACCTGTGATGGTTACATTCGGGGCAGTGACTAAAATGACTGTTCCTTTGCCTCTTCCATCAATTATGGGGAATTTTTCCCCGACTAAACTAATGCTTTTATCTATTATCAAAGGGCCATCATAAATTCCGGGGCTGATGAGGATGGAATCCCCTGCCTGCGCTGCATTTAACGCCTCAGTTATGGTAGAATAGGTCCCATTGGGGGAGACTTTTAGAGTGCCCCCCCATAAAAGAGAATTCCAAAAGAACACCGTGGTCAAAAGGAATATTCGGGTAAATGTTTTATAATCCCCTGCTTTCATTTCGTCTCGATGTCCTTTCCTTCCAGTTTGGCTTCTAATAGCGGTTTATATGCTTTCCGATGGAAGTATAACCCAATAATTATTAGAATGGAAGAAAATATTGCCATATATAATCCGATATCCCAAACCGCAACGGTTTTGAACTGTCCAACCATCCCCACACCTAACAAAGGGGGTACGAAAGGTTTAATGGCATTACTCAACGGCGCTCTGGGGTCTAAATGAGTACCAAAATTCCAGAGCCAGAAATATAAGTCAGCCAGAAATATGAGTGGGAATAAGAGTGCCGGAATACTGAAAAAAAGAGCCACAGGGCTGTGAATATAAATTGCTCCGATAGCCAGTAATGCAATGCCCAGAATGATAATTATACTTAAACTTCGTTCTAATTGAGCGGCATCTTTCATAGAACGCATGCCAATATAATGATTTAATTCATCAATCTCCCCTACATCTCCTTCCACCCGGTTGATATAGGTATGAATATGGAGTCCCTTGGGATATTGGGGAGCATGAAGCGTCAAGGTCCAGTAGGGGAAAAAAATTGATATTAACAATAAAAGTCCTGCCCCTCCTAAAAAAATGGTGGGGAGCATAAAGCGTTTCCGTTCCTTTTTGATTAATTCTTGCGGTACCCTTGGTCCGATAATTAGTTCTAAATCTTTCATTTCTGCATCACCTCAGTTGAATTTATTAATCCGGTCGGGCATCAGAACCCGACCGGAATCCTATATTACGTTAGGGTTGAATCATGAAATATCCGGCCATTTCCAGGTGCAATGCCGAGCAAAATTCGGTACAGTAAAAGGGATATACTCCGGGTTTGTCTGCAACAAAAGAAATGGTTTGAGTCTCACCCGGTTCAATACTCAAATTAAAATTATAGGCGGGTAAGGCAAATCCATGGGT
>RFIL01000194.1 GCA_003695285.1 Calditrichota bacterium | reverse complement strand
GCAGCATGATAACCGACATTCCCCAATCCCTGAACCACCACCGTTTTACCTTCCAGTCCGGGGGATAATCCCAATCGTTTCATATCTTCTTTAAATTCACATACCTCTCGAATCCCAAAGTATACCCCTCGGCCGGTGGCTTCTACTCTCCCCCGTACTCCTCCCTGAGGAATGGGTTTCCCGGTCACACAGGCAAAAGCATCAATAGGATTGTTGGTCATAGCATTGTAGGTGTCGGCTATCCAGGCCATTTCCTGAGCACCGGTTCCGTAATCAGGAGCGGGAACATCTACTCCCGGACCGATAAAATTTTTCTTCACCAGTTCAAAGGTATAGCGACGGGTAATCCGTTCCAATTCGGCTTGACTGTATTGCCACTTTGCAATCTTTATCCCACCTTTTGCCCCGCCAAAGGGAACATCCACAATGGCACATTTATAGGTCATCAATGCTGCCAGCGCCATTACCTCATCTTCATTCACATTGGCTGCATATCGAATGCCCCCTTTCACCGGCAGTTTATGATGACTGTGCTCCGCCCGCCATGCCTGTATGGTCTCGATGGAACCGTCATCCCTCTTCAATGGGAATGTCATATGATATACACTGTTACAAATTTTTATCTGGCTCAGTAAACCCGGAGGGTGTTTGGTGTACACCGCTGCTTTGTCAAAATTCTGGTTTACCTGCTCAAAAAACTTAATCTGCTTACCCATGGTGTTCTCCTTATCATTAAATGAATCGGATTCAATTTAAAGGGCAAGAACTCTCCGGGAAGGGATCATCCTTGCAGCATACAATGTTTTAATTTTTCTCCTCTTTGATGATCGTTACCGTTTAAGCCGCTACTGATCTCATACGATTTTAATTATCAATTACCTCAATTGTCGAAATTTTCTAAAAATAATCAAGTTTTTGGAAGGTAGGTTAGAAAATTTTGGGGAAAAGAACTTTTTTTCAATATTCATTTCACCGAAAGGTTCAGGATTCCTCCTCCGAAAGGGTGATTACAGAAATGATTTGTTTCCGTCGTTTCCGAAAGTTTAAAAGGAAGGGAAGCGAAAAGAGGGCACAGGCAACCTCCAGTATGCCCGCACTGATAAAAGTGAATTGATAAGCCTCTAATGAGGAGAAATGATTCTTATAAATTGTTAGGAGTGAACCACCGAGAAGCGGACCTACAATAAATCCCAGGGAACCCGCAACATTATATCCAACAAAAACGGTTCCGTACTGGAGGGGGGAAGCCAGGTCCTTACACATGGCAAGGGTTGGGGTGAACATAGCGGCACTCAACACCCCACTTAAAATCATCACCCACAGTAACTGACTTTCAGACCAATAACCATAACTCATAAACAGTAACCCAAAAAGCAAACTTCCTCCCGCCAGGGGGACAATTTTTCCATAGCGATCCACCCACCTCCCCACCGGATAAGTTAAAAATGAGAACGGTAATAGAAAAAATGTCAGTGTAAAGCCACGCTGAGAGGGGCTCATCTGAAAGACATCTGCCAGATACAGGGTAAAGGACGTTACAATAACCCCCACACATAATCTATCGATAAAGGTGTATACATAGGGTATTCCCAACCAGGGATTGGATTTCAGAAGCAACAAAGATTCCTGAAGTTTGACAGGTGTTCGCTCGGAATGAGTATGTCGAGGGATTCTTAACCCAATGGCGATCAGCCCGGCGACAAAAGAAATAAATGCAGCAAACCATAACACGTTCATTGCCAATCCCCTGGCGATAACCCCACCCAGTGGGACCCCGATGGTTATTCCGAACATAATCATTCCCCCCAGAGCTCCCATTATGCGACCGGAACGCCTATCAGGAGCCAACTCAGCACCTCCAGCCATCCACCCGGACAACGCTGTGATATGAAATACCCCTTCCAAAAAACGAGCCAGCATCATCAATTGAAAGCTGGGCGCCACTATCATCCCGATAAAACAAAGGCCATTTCCGATTAATGCTCCCAGAATCAACCATCTTCGCTCAGATATTCTATCGCTCACCACACCCACCAGTGGGGAAAAAATGATAGCACCAATTAAACTGGTGGACATAAAAACATGAGTCCAGAAAGAATCCACCTGAAATCGTATCTCAACAATTTCTTTTAAGACCGGTACCAACATGGTGACCGGTAACATGGTGATTAATATTCCACCAGCTATAATGATTAATTGGAACCGCTCGTTTTTCTTCATGCTGGCTAATCCTCATTTACCATAAATGGCAGCAATTGCGCGATTGGTTTTGATGGCTTCCTCCCCACTGCAAGCCAATGGCATCCCCCTTCTCAGGTGCTCAACAAAATTTTCTATCAAACCGATGTGAGTGAATGGTAGCACCGGGGTCTGATATTCTTTCCTTCCGGAGGTGGTTTCCACAACCAGAGTGTTGCCTCCCAGTGGGTTGAGAAGTATCCGACCTTCAGTGCCAACAATTTCCAGGATATCGGAACGTTGAGCCGTGGCCCAACTGAAACTTCCTATCGCCTGAGCCCCACTGGAAAACTCTGCCTGAAAACTTACCATATCCTCTACAGGAGGGGGTAAAAGAACAGAGGCAGCTGTTCCTGTGATGGTCGTGATATCACCCAGCAAATAAATTAACAGATCCAGCCGATGGCATCCGATATCCATTAACACTCCACCACCACTTAAGGAGGGTTGAAATCTCCATGGTAAAGGTTGATGGGAAGGTAATTGAACCAACGAATGGGTTTCCACTCTTGCCAGCAGCACCTTCCCGATAGCACCACCATCGATAAGTTCTTTACTTTTGATAACGGCAGGAAAAAAACGACGGTAGTATGCCACCATCAAAGAAACACCTTTCTGGTGACAGGTCATTAACATTCGTTCGCATTCTTCAACCGTCATTCCCATCGGTTTTTCACAAAGGATATGTTTACCGGCTTCGGCAGCCTGGATGGTCAGGGGATAATGGGTAGAAACAGGAGTTGCGATATATACGGCATCAATCTCAGGATCAGCAAGTAAATCATCCGGGGTGGGATAGACTCTTTCCACCCCAAATTTGTTGGCAAACCTCCGTGCCTTTTCTAATGTTCGGCTGGTCACCGCCAATATATGAGAACCCTCCACTGCGTTCAGGGAGGGTCCTCCTTTTCGGAGAGCCACATCTCCGCAACCAATAATACCCCAATTAATGTGAGTCATAAATGATCAACTTTCTATTTTGGCTCCCTTCCCCCGAATTCGCCAGATGGTCATTGGTTCGGTGATTGTGGTCGTATCAATTGTTTCGCCCTTTTCTTCCGCTTCATGGGCTTTCCACTTCCTTGCCTGTTCAACGCTCAACACCATTTTCTCCACGGTACCTTCAAACAAACCAGAATGACCCTTAGCACTTAAAGGAAAGACAATCACCCCATCATCCACCTTTACCCGGATGGAATGTTGAGATTGGGCATCGGCAATTTCCACCCAGCATCCCATATTCTGACAGACATCAGT
>RFIL01000025.1 GCA_003695285.1 Calditrichota bacterium | reverse complement strand
CACTTTACTGGCGCATGGGAAAAATGTCTGGTGGCTGGATTCACACTTCTGGGGCAGCAATTCTCAATTGATGGAACGCCTTCAAAGGAACTTTATTTTGCTCCGGACCTTTTCTTTTTACCACCGAGATTTATATGGGCGGGAAGTTTGCTATATCAAATTATATCATTTAATCCCTCGAGGGCACCAGATCCCCGGTTAACAAACATCTTCCCCCAATTTCCTTTTTGCATCATTCACACTATCCATCCGGCACAAATTGATGAACTCATTCACCTCATTTCTCGGAAATTCCCTAACATTTTTTTAAGAGAAGACGACTATGTGGTACTCTAAGGGTAACACCGCTGTAGAGAAGAGAAGTAAGACATTGCAACATTGATTTAAGGACAGCACATGGATGTAGAAGGAGATGGCAGGAAGATGTCAGAGATCATCAACCGCTTAAAATCCATTCAGAAATTACCCGCCTGTCCCAAAATTATACCGCAGGCTATAAAGTTATCTCAAAATCCGGAAACACCCATTTCGGCTTATGAAAAATTAATAGCTCAGGACCCTGCGCTGGTTGCCGAGGTTCTTCGTTCCGTAAACTCTCCCTTCTACGGATTGCGAAACAAAGTGTCCTCTCTCCGACTGGCGCTTTCCATTATCGGATTACAGGAAATTTTCCGTATCATCCTGAATGCCAGTTTTCATAAGACATTTAAGAAAACATTCCAGAAGCTCAGTTATAATTTTGACACCTTCTGGGCGCATTCCCAGTATACTGCCAATGCTGCCTATATTCTGGCGAAATCGTTTCAGCCGGAAGCTGCTTCGGAAGCATATATTGCTGGCTTATTACATGATATCGGGTTACCCATCCTGGAAGAATTTTTCTGCGAAGAATGGAGCGACATCCTGTTCTTATGTGAAGAGGGTATGGAATTTCACCAGGCTGAGGTAAATGTGATGGGACTTTCCCACTCAGACCTGGCAAGTTTACTCCTGGAGCACTGGAAAATTCCGGAAGCCATTACCATCCCTGTGCGCTATCACCATCACCCCCAGAAGTGTAAAAAATATAAAGAAATTGTTACCATGGTCTACTTTGCGGACCGGTTAGCTATCAATCTGATGAACAGCTCTCAGGAAAATGTCACTCAGGAACAATTTGAAAAGGACGATCTCTGGTTTGAGATGCTGGAGCGTTATCCACGTTATCGAGTGCTGGAAAACGAAGATTTCATCAACCAGATTCAACCATACATTACCCGCAAGATTGCTGTAGGAGTTTAATCTGTAAAATCAAGAAACATATCGTGAATGTGATGGAAAAGCCCGGGACACAGGAAGTTCAAAAAACCAAAAAATTGGACAAACTTGAAGTAAAACAGCGGTTATTAACCGTTAAAAAATTACCCTCTCAACCTCAAGTCGTTCGAGAGATTATTAAACTCTGGCGAAATCCAAACGTTTCCATGGCTGAGTATGAACGGATTATTTCCAATGACCCCGGTCTCACATCTGAAGTGCTTAAAATTGTCAATTCTCCCTACTATGGGTTAAAGAGCAAAGTGACCAATCTCCGCATTGCACTCACCATGTTGGGGTTGGTGGAAATTTACCGCATTGTGGCCAATGTTAATTTTTATAAAGTATTTCGCAGTATGTTTAACCGACTCAGTTATGATTTCTCCGTATTCTGGAAGCACTCGCAAATGACCGCCAACATTGCTCATTATCTCGCCAACAATTTTATCCCGGAACACACTGCGGAAGCCCATCTGGTGGGCTTACTCCACGATGTAGGGAAATTGGTCATGGAACAATTTTTCAACGACGAATGGCAGGAACTCATGCTCCGTTTGGAGCAATACAAGAAAGAAAATGTGGCGGTGGAAGAAGAAATTTATGGGTTAAACCATTGTGAAATCGGGGCAATATTATTAATCCGCTGGAACATCCCGAAAGAGATTGTTATACCGGTTCGCTACCACCACACCCCCCTTGAAGCTCCGGAACATCAGAAATTAGCTCTGGTTTCCTATTTCGCGGAAAAAATTGCTACCTATCGCATGAGTGAGTATGACCAACACATGATTCAGGAATATTTCTCTGAAGATAAAATGTGGCAAACCCTGAGCAATAAATATCCTGAGTTAAATCTCTTGAATTCACCTGAAAAATTAAATGAGATAAATCTCACTCCATTTTAAACCATTTTCCCCCTTCAACAAAAGCATTCCATTGCAACCAGAGAGAAAATCGAAATATGAACTCCTGATGAGAAACTCCCGTTTGATGTTGATAGTTGGAGTAATCATTCCAGCTCGTTTCCAGTCGGATATGCGTCAATGGATGAGGTTTGAAGAAGAGAGAAAGACCCAATTGTAATTGTCGCTCAACAATACCAAAGGGAAATGGCTCATCGTAACCCTCTTCTATGGTGTAGTTTAGATAATCTGTATTAAATTCCCCCTCCACACTCCCTTCACCCTGGCGGTGAAGGTTGGCAAACAATTGAACATTCATTCCCGGGGAAACCCAATAAGAGAGGTTGGATTCAATTCGTTCCAGGTTGTTCCCAAAGGCATAACCAATTTCTTCATTACGATGGAGGTATTTTTCCCATTCATTTCGGAGAACATTGTAGGTACGATTGCGAACCTGGATATACTCCAGAGAAAGGATTGTCTTTTTCACCCGAAAGGGGTTGGCCCACTTAACTCCGGCAATGAGTCCCAATTCATTTGGTTCCAGGTCAGCTGGTTGCTGCCGGTCAATTTGAAAATCATCCAGTAGAAACTCTCCATAAAATTCAACTCCCGGTGCAATATAGGCATCCCAATCCAGGTTCAGCAGCACATTCCCGGCACTGACACCCGGTTCAACATTCACATTATGCATGTAATAGATGGTGAATGGGTTCATAAAACCCATTTCCCAACCCATTCCGGGACCGCCATACAAAATCACCTCTGACACCCCCAAAAAGACACGATTCCGAAAATTAACGCTGAACCGATGGCCATTTAGATAACGATTGGCAAATTCCGGAGGACGTTGTTCATTTATCCGTACACTTCTGCGATCCAGCATTATCCCCCAGAACCGGAAATTGAAAACGTCGTTTCCAACCCGGAGAAAGTACATGTCAAAGGGGCGGGAATTATCGGACATCAGCAACTGGCCACTGCGTCCCGGACCTATCTGGAGAAAATCCCTTCCAAATTTTGCCTGAATCCATCGCGAACGCCAGCCGATATACCCCTGCTCCACATAGCCGAACATTCCCCGATATTCTTTACCGATGTAATTCTCTGGTGCCCGGTTAAACACTTTAAAATTATTATAAAGGGTGATTCGATTCTTCCAGTTCATCACAAACCGGGAATGCCACTCCCCTCTTCCCTGCGGTTTTTCTTCTTTCCCCCTGTCTTCCAGTCCCATATCACTGAAGACACCAAGTTGCAAACTGGGTTGACGAATCTCCTTCAATTCCGGAAACCCCAGCAAGCTCAGGGCTTCTTCAAGCAGGTCCTTCCACTCCCCCTTTTTTTGCTTACCCAACTCTCTCATTTCCGGTAAAAATTCATGATATAGTTGTTCCACCATCCCCTTCTCAACCGGGTTTTGATTCAACCGTTCCCAATTTACCTTTAACAACTGCATCGCCAGTTGCTCCCGGCTGAAAGGGCGATTATTCATTGGCAAATCCGGAAAATACCCCTGCACTTTTAAATAATCGATATATTGATAAGCCCAGTGGTACGGAGGTAGGGTCTCTTGAGAAAAAATTGGAAATAACAACAAACACAGAAAAAGATAACTTCGAGATAATATCCGATTCATTGATGGTCTCCTTCAACTCCCAATGTGTTTGAAAATGAGGGGTAATATAATATTG
>RFIL01000193.1 GCA_003695285.1 Calditrichota bacterium | reverse complement strand
AGAAATGGGAATAGTATTAGAAGTAAATGTTCACCAATTTTTTTCGGAACGAAAAAGGCTAAATGATCAATTGGCATCGTCGGGTTACCGCTATTTTTCCTTTCAGATCTGGCAGGAGGGGCTGGCACGCTACACCGAATACAAATTTCTGGAGTTGCTGGAAGATTATGCTCCCTCGAAGGAGGTTACCCGGCTTCCCGATTTTGAGCCTTTTGATTCTCTAAAAACGAAAATGTATCGCCAGGAAATCAAAAAACTACTGGAATATAAATTAAACGAAGAAAAGAGAAGATGCTTTTACTCCGCAGGGTTTGCCGAAGGGCTGCTTCTGGATAAACTGAATAAAAATTGGCGGGAGAGATATTTCACGGAGAAATATTATGTTGAAAGATATTTCCCATGAGTATAAATAATTTCCCTTTGATCGTTAGATAATCAACCTAATCAAAAAAGCCGATTTGTTTGGCAACCAGGGATGATTATATGCTTTATCTCAAGATTGGTCCTGGCCATTTTGAATAACTATTTTTCGATGAATCTTCGATTCGATTAAAAAAAGCCCGGTCTAACCGGGCTTTTTCATGCACCGAACATACAATTCTTACTGAAAGCTCGTCACAACATATCATGTTATTTCAATAAAAGCATTTTCCGGGTGTGCGATACATATCCGGAGGACAGTCGATATAAATAAACACCGCTCCCCACAAGTTGACCAGACTGGTTTGTCCCATTCCATACGATGGAATGAGGCCCGGCGGCTCGCTTTCCATTCACAAGTGTTTTCACTTTCTTCCCGGCCAGATCAAATATTTCCAGTCGAATAACGGAAGATTCCGTAAGAGAGAATTCAATTCGCGTTTCCGGATTAAAAGGATTGGGATAGTTACCTATCAGTTCGATAGATTTGGGTATCGCATTGGGTAGATCGCCAATTCCAACTGATTGATCCGGTTCCATTCTCATCAGGAACATATCGGCGGAGGTGGAGGTGGCACTTTGCGACCATACTCCTGCCAGAATATATCCGTTATCACTGGTGATTTCGATATCATACGCACGGGCTTCATAAGGAGAGTTAAAAACCCGTTGCCACACCTGATTGCCACTCGCATCCACCTTCATCACGAATACGTCTTCAGGAAAATCGATATAACCACAGACAACAAATCCACCATCTGCTGTTTGCCTGACGGCATATCCTTTAAGCGACTTAATCGGATCGTCATACACTTTCGTCCATAATGTGTCGCCATTGGCATCCGTTCGAATTAAATATAGATCGGACAAATTGTTCTCCCCAAAAACTCCTTTATATCCTGTAATAATAAATCCGCCGTCCATCGTTTGGCGGATACATTTGCCAACTTCAGCGTCGACCACAGTGCCATAGGTGCGGGTCCAGAGGGTATCGCCATTAATATCAAGGCGCAGCAACCACACATCAGGATTGCTTGTTTGATAAGCATACCCTTTAAAACCCACTACAGCAATTCCACCATCGGAAGTTTCAATCACTGAGTTAGCTCGATCAAAGTATTGTCCGCCATATATTTTGCTCCAAACGGTATCGCCAACTCCATCCACGTGTAAGATAAATGCGTCTTCATTGTTGTTATTTGTTCCCTGGCGTCCCACCAGCACATACCCACCCCCCTGCTGATAAGCGGTAAAATCCAGTGCTTCGGAGGGATAAAATTCCTGTTGGGCATAATACTCCAACCACTCAATTGTGCCACCCGGGTCTGTTTTCATGAGAAGAGGTTTACCCTGATCAATCCCCCATAATCCGGAAAGGGCATAACCACCATCACTGGTCTGAGAAATGGCAAACACACCATCACTATTTCCCCCACCTACGATATGGGTCCAAACCGTATCACCAACACTATTGGTTTTAATATACCAGACATCAGTTGGCCCACTTAATGTCCGCTGACGTTTTCCAGCAAGAACAAATCCCCCATCTGAGGTTTGTTTCACCGAGTATGCATAATCTTCATAGGGACCCCGGAATGTTTTCATCCAGAGACTGTCCGGTTGTGGAAACACCATTTGCCAGCTGAAAATCACCGCGAGAATTAAATAAAAACGCACAATACTACTCCACGATTTATCTGTTCGGTCATCCGTTCTCATCGGACTCCTCCTTTCAGGGATTAAAAGTGAATAATTGTGAAAGAACCAAACGTACTGAGGTATTAGTTTGGTCAGACAAAAATTAACCTTTGGCTCAGAAAGGATTGTCGAAACTCGTTATGACATGGGGTTCCAAAAGCAAGGATGGAACGATGTGAGTTCGACGAAGCAATAAGATTGAATTAACAACTCCCTAAATAATGAAGAGGAAGTAAAACAAAATCCAAAAAAATTTAGGACGATAAAAAACAATAAGTAAGATCCTCCATTTTCTTAGTGATCGTACTCAAGAAATTCAGTGTGGAAAACGTGAGTGTTGGTGAAGTTTTTTTCAGGATTGCTTTAATTGTACTCGTTTCCAACCTCCTGTTTGGAAACGAGTCGTTATTGCCACAACCTTTATATCAGCAGGGATGATTTAGGGTGCTGTCTAAAAAGGTCACCCGGTTATTCTGAGCGGAGTGAAGAATCTCCCGTTATATGCACAAAACAAGAGATTCTTCGTCACTTCGTTCCTCAAAATGACACTCATCAGTTTTTTTTGACAGCCCCGCTACCCGCTGTGTTACCTCTGAAATTGGTATCCATAAAGTTTACCCCTGCGGAGCTGGATGGACACAACCATGAAGATCGCCAATTAGAAGAGATATTTGCTCCTGGGACCGCAGTATTTTCCTGCCAATTTCCTGCAACACCCCCGTGCGGGTTTTCTTTTGCCAGTGTTCAATCCGGCACAACAGGTCATCTTTGGATATTGTAGCAGGTAGCCATTCCCCTACCCCAAGCTCCACCACCCGCCGCACATTCCACTCCTGCTCAAAAATCACCGGGCGGCATAATACCGGCACCCCACCTGCCAGCGCCTGGTAAATGCTCCCATTCCCCCCGTGGGTCAATACCACATCCACCCGATCAATAACGGCCGGGATGTTCAGAAAGGGTTGGTGAAAAATATGCGCCGCCTTACCCCAGTTCCCGGT
>RFIL01000192.1 GCA_003695285.1 Calditrichota bacterium | reverse complement strand
TGGAATTTAGAAATATTATTGGGTCTCCGGTTCCAGCCAATGCACCAGCCCTAACTCTGTGGGGTTGGATAACAAAGGATGTTGCGGAAGGACCCGGACCGCATACCGATAATTCCCACTGTTTGAGGGAACAATGGTCGCTTCATAAAGATATTTTCCTTCTTCGATGGTTTTTATCATTTTCATCTCAACCAGTTCAAATTGACCGCTCTGTAGCACATCCTTTACTTTTTCAGATTGGTTGACAAGGTAAACCTGAACCAGGACTTCATCGGGGGATATGGCCCCTAAATGAGCAATGGTTCTTAATGTAAAGGGTTGATTGTATTTCAGAACAACATCGGAATTAAAACCATCCGAAGTATCCACAGTCAGACGAATTTGTGACCATCGTTGCTCGATTTGTTCCCGCCAGCTAGAAAATTCTTTTGCTTTTTTGAAATGTTCGGCAGCCACCTCTAAGCCATTTTGAATGGCCGGGATATACATTTGTTTGATATAATCTACTACCATCCGGTGGGAATTGAACACCGGAGCGATACTGGCAATGGAGTTTTTCATTATTTTAATCCATTCTCGAGGAATATCGTTCTCATCGCGCTTAAAGAAGAGAGGAAGGATTTCCAACTCCAATAAATCGTAGAGGGCTTCGCTATCCCAATCATCTAATTCTTCCAGATTATGATAATCTTCTCGGTCACCAAAGGCAAAGCCGTTCTTGCCATTATATGCTTCATTCCACCAACCATCCAGTACCGAGAAATTGACGGTGGCATTAAGAGCAGCTTTCTGACCACTCGTACCGGATGCTTCCTTCGGTCTCCGTGGGTTATTTAACCAGATGTCTACACCGGCAACCAGATCTCTGGCAAGGCTCATATCATAGTTTTCCACAAAAAAGATTTTTCCACGAAACTCTTCACTCATGGAGTACTCACTAATTTTCCGGATGAGCGCCTGCCCCTCAACATCTTTAGGGTGGGCTTTTCCGGCAAAAATTATTTGTATGGGCCGTGCCGGGTTATTCAGAATTCGTTTCAGCCGATCAACGTTCCTGAAGAGTAATGTTGCACGTTTGTAAGTGGCGAAACGACGGGCAAATCCAATGGTTAGAGCATTGGGATTCAACATCCCTTTCAATCGGCGAAGAGTGTGGGTCCCTACTTTGTTGCGTTGGTATTGCGCTTCTATTCTTTCCCGAATATGTTGGAGGAGAATTAATTTCAGCTCCTGTTTGGTCTCCCATAACACTTCATCCGGGATATCATGAATTGCTTTCCAGAAATCGAGATTGTTATAGGACTCTCTCCAATTTTTGCCCAGATATTTATCAAACAATTGCATCATTCGAAAGACGGTCCAGGTGCTCAGGTGAACCCCATTGGTAATATGAGAGATGGGGATTTCATCTTCCGGTATTCCAGGCCAGACATCCTGCCACATTTTGCGGGAGACCTCTCCATGTAATTTACTGACACCATTGCGAAATTTAGAGAGCTTTAAAGCCAACACAGTCAGGTTGAATATTTCATAACCCTCAGGTTGAGCCTGGGAACCCAGTTCAATAAATTGATAGCGTCGGACCCCTAACGACTCCCAGTATTTTTGAAAATATTTATCAACAAAGTGCAACGGAAAAGCATCATTTCCGGCCGGAACGGGAGTGTGGGTAGTAAATATAGTGCTGGCACTCACTGCCTCAATGGCTTCCGGAAAGGTAAGCCCGCGGGTTTTCATCAAATCGCGAATGCGTTCCAGAGCTAGAAACACTGAGTGTCCTTCATTCATGTGCCAGGCATGTGCCTCGATCCCCATGGCCTTAAGTGCCATTACTCCCCCCATTCCCAGAACCACTTCCTGAGAAATACGCATTTCCTGATCCCCACCATACAATCGGGAGGTTATCAGCCGATCCTCGGTTGAATTTTCGGGAAGATTGGCATCCAGCAGGAAGATCGGCACCCGGCCCACCTGTGCTTTCCATATCCGCAAATGAACCGTATGGTCTGCAACCGGAACCTGGATGATTAACGGTGAACCATCTTCCTTTAAAACCGGTAGCAGGGGTAAATCCTCCGGATAATAGGGGATGTATAAAGCAATTTGATTATGATGAGCATCGATCTGCTGGGTGAAATATGTCTGATGATAATACAGAGTGACACCCACCAGGGGCGCTCCCAGATCGCTGGCAGACTTTAGATGATCCCCTGCTAACACCCCAAGCCCACCGGCATACACCGGAAGGGATTCGTGGACACCTATCTCCGCTGAAAAATAGGCTATGGTTTTATCTTTATACTCGGGGAAATTTTGCTCAAACCAGGTGGTTTTGGGGTTCATATACTGGTCAAATTCAACCATCACTTTCTTAAAATTGGAGAGATATTCAGGGTCCCGTGCACAGCGTTCCAATTCCTTTTGTTGTACTTCCCTTAAAAATTTTATGGGGTTATGATTAACCTTCGTCCATAAAGGCGCATCGATCGCCCGAAATAGCTCTCTGGCTTCTGGTGACCAGGAAAAATAAAAATTATAGGCAAGCTCTTTTAACCGTGATAGCTCTTCCGGTAATTCGGGAATTACTTTTATATTGCCAAGATAATGCATAAACCGTCTCCTTTATTAATACCCTTCTGCAGTTTTTGATAGATTCGACAGACAATTCAGGATTTCAATTATTCTCCTTATAGTGTCGTCAAATTGCTCGTAATATTAATGAAAGTTTCCATAATCCACAACTAAGAAGATTTTCACAAAAAAACAGAATTCCCAATATGAATCTTGATAATTAATTGTTTATATTTTGACTTAAAATTAAATGTTAGATAATGCTGAAAAGTTAAATGAGTTATACCCGGGATTGAATTATGGCACACATCTACAGCATGACAGGTTTTGCAGCAGGATCATTGCAATATGAAACCAATGAATTATCATGTGAAATCCGTTCATTAAATTCACGCTATCTGGAAGTATTTGTAAAACTTCCCTTATTATTTCGAGATCTGGAGGATCAGATTAAAGAACTGATCCGCAGCAAAATCAGCCGGGGAAAAATAAATTGTGCGATCACCATTAGCTCACAAACCCCTGTATTACCCGATTTAAAAGTTGATAAAGGAGCGGTTCTTCTGTATAAAGAATTGCTGGAGCAGATTCGAGACATAGTGGGGATAAAACAACCTATTCAACTTTCTGATATTCTCCAGTTTAAGGATATTTTGTCTTTTGAAGAAGATACGGAAATAGATAAAGGGTTACAGGAGAGTGTATTTCGTCTGGTAAATGAGACCCTCGAGCAATTGAATGAGACCCGGGGAATTGAAGGTCATAACTTAGTCCAGGATTTAGAATCCCGGATTCATCGAATTCTTACCCTGACCAAAGAAATCCGAAACTTATCAAAGGAAAACGCCCGTGAAGAATTTGAAAAATTGCATCAACGGTTACTGGCGATGATTGATGAAGGAAAAGTGGATAGCAATCGCCTGGAAATGGAACTGGCAATTATCTCTGACCGGGTTGATATCAGTGAGGAAGTTGTTCGAATGCAAAGTCATATCAGTTTATTTCAGGAAACCCTTCAAAAAGGCTCTCCGGTTGGTAAAAAATTAAATTTTATCCTTCAAGAGATGCATCGAGAAGCCAACACAATGGCCTCAAAAAGTACCATGGTGTCTGTAAGCCATCGAATCATTGAAATTAAAGAAGAGGTGGAAAGGATTCGGGAACAGGTACAAAATATTGAATAGTAGCATGATTTTGAATCAGGAGAAAGGAGAATGGTTTGAAGAGGGAGAAATATCTTAAACCCATTTTAATTGTTATATCTGCACCATCGGGAACTGGGAAGACGACTGTTTGTCGAGAGCTCCTTAAACGGAATCCCGATTTCCGACTTTCCATTTCTGCAACGACTCGACCTCCCCGAATAACTGAAGCTAATGGGGTTGATTATTTTTTTCTTTCCAATGAGGAATTTATGGATAAGGTTCGCAAAGGCGAATTTCTGGAATATGAAAAAGTTTTCGGGCATTACTATGGTACGTTAAAATCCACTGTAGAAAACTACTTAAAAGAAGGCTATAGCGTTCTTTTTGATATCGACGTAAACGGAGCGTTAAAGATTAAAGAACATTACCCTGATGCACTCTTAATTTTTATTAAGCCTCCCTCATTGGAGGAGTTAAAGGAACGATTGAAGAATCGTAAAACAGATACGCCTGAGCAAATTCAGGAACGGCTAAGTCGGCTACCGATTGAATATGAAAAATCAAAGCTTTTTAATGTTCAAGTCGTAAATAAAGAACTCCAGGAAACTGTATTAAATCTGGAAAAAATAATCAGAGAGTATCAAAGGAAATTAGATTATGTTTCCCAGTAATCTATTTGAAAAAAAACATGTACTGGTGGGGGTAACGGGTTGTATTGCGGCTTACAAAAGTTGTGAGCTAATCCGCTATCTTGTGACTCAACACGCCGAGGTCAGGGTCATGCTGACAGCAGGAGGAGAGAAGTTTATCACCCCCTTAACTCTGGAAACGCTATCCGGGCATCCTGTTTATCGAGAAATGTTTCCGGAACATCAATTTACCGCTACTCACCACATCCATTTAGCCGATTGGAGCGATGCGGCGATCCTCGCGCCTGCGACAGCCAATATCATCGGGAAGCTGGCAAATGGAATTGCCGATGATTTTGTCTCGACAACACTATTGGCACTTCATTCTCCATTAGTGATTGCCCCGGCTATGAATACTCACATGTGGTTTAATCCTGCTGTACAACGTAACGTGCGTCTTCTAGAAAAAGCAGGGCATTTAATATGCTCTCCTGAGGAAGGTTTTCTGGCAGAAGGGTATAGTGGAATCGGCAGACTGGCTCGGCTTGAGTATCTGATTCAATACCTTTATCGTGCGTTACATCCGGCTCCGAAAAGTCTGGAGGGAAAAACCGTCCTAATCACGGCCGGAGCAACCCGGGAGTATTTCGACCCGGTGAGGATGATTACCAATCCCTCCACCGGAAAAATGGGATTTGCACTGGCCTGGGAAGCTTTTGCCAGAGGTGCGCAGGTTATTTTAATACATGGGATAACAGAATTAACACCACCGGTGCAGGTTGAATCGTATCGGGTTACCTCCGCCCGAGATATGTATGAACAGGTTCAGCAGTGTTTTCCCCGGGCGGATATTTTTATCAGTGCCGCAGCCGTTGCAGATTATCGCCCCAAAACCGTTTCTACAGAAAAAATTAAGAAGAAATCCTCCTCATTCACCATTGAGCTGGAACCGACTGAAGATATCATTAAAGAAATGGCAAAACAGAAACAAGACCACCAAAAAGTGGTAGGTTTTGCTATGGAAACTTCTCAGGCTCGAGAGAATGCATTAAAAAAATTTGCTTCCAAACAACTCGATATGATTGTCCTGAATGATTTAACGGTGAGAGGGGCGGGCTTTGGTGTAGATACCAACCGGGTCACGCTCTTCGATAGTACACGTGAACAAGAGCTAAAACTCATGTCGAAATTAGATGTAGCCAGAGAAATTTTCGATTTTCTGTTATCTCAGAATTAAATTTGAATCATGCCAAATTTCACTGAAAAACTATCGGGTTTCTGGCACTGGTACCATGATTTATATAACAATGAATGGTACATTGAAGCCGGGTTAGAAAAGTTCGAAAAAAAGAAGTTACAATCTATAGAGCTTAAGGATTCGTCATTGAAAAAATTCAAGAAAGAGATAGAGAACTGCCAGAAATGTTCATTGGGAAAAACACGTACCAATTTTGTCTTTGGGGTCGGGAATGAGAAAGCGGAGTTAATGTTTGTTGGTGAGGCTCCCGGTAAAGATGAAGATTTGCAGGGGATACCCTTTGTTGGCAGGGCAGGGCAATTGTTGAATCGTTTACTAAAACATATTCATTTGAACCGTGAGGATGTGTATATTGCCAATATTTTGAAATGCAGACCACCCAAAAACCGTGACCCGCTGCCGGAAGAGGTGGAAAAATGTCTCCCTTATTTACATAAACAGATTGAGCTGGTAAATCCTAAATTACTGGTAGCTCTGGGGAAGGTGGCCGGTCAAAACTTGTTGAAGAGCCAATTTAGTTTGTCGAATTTGCGAAAACGTATCTGGCAGTATCAAAATATACCTCTGATAGTAACATTTCATCCCGCGTATATTTTGAGATACCCGGCGATGCTCGATGAAGCCCTTGAGGATATGAAATTTATAAAAAAGGAACTGGAATCCTTACACTCTACAGGCTAAATTGGATTATCAGATTGAGAGAAAGTTTAACCATTCTGTAAGATATTTGTAATGAGTGTTTCTTTATAATGACGTATATGTTTATGGTATTTTTAATAATCATGAGGGATAATTTAAATCGTTATAAGAATCAAATAAAACTGGGTGAAGATGGCGCAGAATAAGAAAAAAAATAAACCCCGTTCTGATGAGATACTGGCAGAAGGTGGTAGAATCCCACCTCAGGCTGTTGATGTTGAGAAATATGTGTTAGGTGCACTTCTGTTAGATAAGGAAGCCGTTGCGATTGCCGTTGAAGACATTGATGAAACCGACTTTTATAAGGATACCCACCGCTTAATTTTTTCAGCCATGCTTTCGCTGTATAAAAAGAATGAGGTTGTGGATTTACTCACATTAACAGAGGAACTCAAAAGACAGAAAACACTGGAGCAGGTGGGGGGAGCAGCGTACTTAGGCGAACTGGTTACCCTGGTTCCTTCCGCAGCGAATCTGGAATACCATCTCCAAATTATCAAAGAAAAGGCGATATTGCGTAAGTTAATTCACGCCTGCACGGACATTTTAAAAGAGGCCTACGATGCTCAAAGTGAAGCTGAAGCCCTCTTGAGCAAGGCTCAACAAGAAATTTTTGATGTATTAAAATCTCAGCGGCAACGTTCCTACCAGGAAATCAGCACCATTTTGAATGATACCTTCACAGAACTGGAGCGATTGCACAATCTCAAACATACCGGAGTTATCGGGGTACCATCAGGTTTTAAGGATTTAGATAATTTAACGGCCGGTTTTCAGCGTGGTGATTTAGTAATCCTGGCCGGGCGCCCATCGATGGGGAAAACTGCTTTTGCTTTAAATATTGCCAGAAATGCCGCTGCTGAGGGGTATGGTGTTGGTATCTTCAGCCTGGAAATGAGTGATCTGCAGTTAGTTCAACGGTTTCTTTGTGCTGAGGCAATGGTGGATTCTCAACGGTTGAGAACCGGTCATATGAGAGAAAACGAATGGAAAAAACTATCAAAAGGTGCCGGGAAATTAGCCGAGCTGGGAATTTATATAGATGACACAGCAGGATTGGATATCGTTAAACTCAGTGCCCGGGCTCGCCGGATGGCTCTTGAGAAAAATATTGGGTTGTTAATAGTTGATTATATGCAACTTATGGAAGCGCCAAGGGGATTTGAAAGTCGACAACAGGAAATTACTTATATCTCTCGTTCGTTGAAATCACTGGCAAAACAATTAAACGTGCCGATAATAGCATTGTCTCAGCTATCCCGTGCTGTTGAAGGTCGGCCTGACAAACGCCCCATGTTATCCGACCTACGTGAAAGTGGAGCGATTGAACAGGATGCTGATGTCGTGATGTTTGTCTATCGTGAAGAATTCTATATTAAAGATCATCAAGATCCGCGTTTTAAAGAAGTCGAAAATACTGCAGAGATCATTATTGGAAAACATCGTAATGGGCCGGTGGGAACGGTTAAATTAACCTTTCTTAAAAAATATGGTAAGTTTGCAGACCGTACTGAAGAAGAAGGAATATTTGAGCAAACAACCCCTTTTTAGGAACCAATTCTGTGGGACCCGGGAGGGTAGGGGAGTGTTAATTAATTTAATAACAATAACTTAGGAATTAAATGAGTTCCATTTCGATCAATCGTGAACAGTTGACCCATCTTTTTCAATTGCTGGATGATGAAAGCAAAGAAATTCAACAGATCATCCGTAAACAAATATTATCCAATTCCCTGGAAATAGTTCTCAATAAACAGTTTTTTATAGAGACTCTTTTCCCACGACATCGCCAGTTCTTTGAGGAAATTTTATCTGAATTGCATCAACCAATTACTTTCCGCGCCTTTGAACAATTATTAGAGGAACCACAGGATGAAATAAGTCTGGAAAAAGGGTGGCTTATCCTTTCTTTCTGGCACTCTCCCAAAATTTATTCTACCACTTTGAGAAATATCCTGGATGAGGTTGCCGAACATGTTGCGGAAAAAATGCCACATCGCGGACATCCGCTAACCTTTATTGATCATGTTAATCATATCCTTTTTGAACATTATCAGTTTCGCGGAAACTCTGCAGATTTTTATAATCCACTGAATTCCTTTTTACATTGTGTATTGGAAACCAAGCTGGGCACTCCTATATCATTATCTGCCCTTTATATGTTAGTTTGTCAGCGATTACAGTTTCCAGTTTTTGGGGTATGCATGCCGGCCCATTTTATTGTAAAATTTGACAATGGGGAAGATGAAATTTTCTTTGATCCTTTTTATAAAGGGAAGGTGTATTCCAGGCAGAGTTGCATTAACTACCTCCAACAGTTTAACAATTATGATAGTGAGAAAATTCTGCAAGGGTGTAGCAATATTGAGATTATTAAGCGAATCTTACGGAATTTACACATATCTTATTCATCCCACACTCTGGAGCCGACCCGCCTCAATGATATAGAGCATCTATTAGCTTTAATCGAGGTATATTATCCTGATAAGCAATTATAGCCGACGGAGCCCACAAATTAAATAAGTTTAGAACAGCCACACATTATTAATATAATATATAT
>RFIL01000191.1 GCA_003695285.1 Calditrichota bacterium | reverse complement strand
GCCAATTTTTTACTGCGGGCATTCATGTTTGCCATTCTGCTCATTTTTCTCATTCTGGTATCAGAATTTAATTCTATTACTCTGCCCTTTGTTATTATGATGAGCGTTGTTCTCTCCTTCTTTGGAGTGTTCGCAGGGTTATTACTCACCTTTAAACCCTTCGGGATCATCATGACAGGCATCGGGATCATCTCACTGGCAGGGGTTGTGGTAAATAATGCCATTGTTTTAATTGATTACGTACAAAAACTCAGAGAACGAGGGCTCTCCAAGATGGAGGCTATTGTTGAAGGTGGTAAAACCAGGCTACGCCCGGTATTGTTAACCGCCATAACCACCATCCTTGGATTAATCCCCTTGACCGTAGGTATTAATATTGATTTTATCGGGTTGTTTAAAGGCCATATCACTAAGTTCATCCAGTTTGGGGCAGAGAGCTCTCAATGGTGGAGTGGTATGGGAGTTGTGGTAATCTTCGGATTATTTTTTGCCACAGCGCTCACCCTGATTGCTGTTCCGGTCATGTATTACATGCTAGCCGATCTGATTCCCGATCTGGCAAAAAAATTCAGCCGTGAAGTGGAACCGGATAGTGATGCAGCGGAAGAAGCGCCTGCTGAAGCCTGATAATAGCAGAGAGAAAATATAACCGTTTTTAGGGGTTCGGAGGAATCATCTTCTGAACCCCTTTTTTTACCAACTATTCAGAGCAGATCTTTTCCTGGGATTTACAGGATTGAAGCTTTTCTCATCCGGCCGGTTTAATTGTTCATCTTATCCGTAAAAAAGCACTTATGTTTAAATATCATAATTCTTCACCGCAGAGGACGCAGAGGAAAAATCAGAGCATTTTTATCAGGTTCATTTAGACACTACCAGGGTAAAATATCGAAAGCCATTCAACTCCTGGGTAAATTCTATAAACTGTTATATCTTTCCTCAATCTTTATTCTCTTGTTCATTCCTCAGAGGCTTCGGTGGATTCTGTTTAGTTGGAACAAAAATTCGGGTACGTTTCCAGAGCGTCACAACAGAGGATGTTGGTTTGATTGTCAAATTCTAATGTTCTCAGAAACAATTTCGACAAGCTAATACATCCAACATCCTGTCATTCCTGTCCCCAAACATGCACCTGTTCAGGTACTAATACCGAACTTTAGATTCTACAATCATGCTACCGGATTTCTGAAAATGGAGAGTCACCGGAAACGTGTCACCTTCTTTAAGTGACTTTCGGACTCCCAGCATCATGAGATGGTAACTTCCCGGTTTTAAAGCCACACTTTTTTGGGGGGGGATTTCCAGGCCTCCTTCCACCCGCTGCATGAACATCTGATCCCCTTTCATAATTGACTGATGAAGCTCAATCCGTTCACAAATATCACTTTCCGCGGAGATCAAGGTATCCGGGGTTGAAGCAGGATTCTGGATCGTCATATAAACGACTCCGGTGTACTGCTCCCCATGCTTCATATTCATATGATGAGCATGAGAAGAATCTGCTTCCCCGGACATTGCAGCCATTCCCACCGGACGAGACCAGACTTCCTTTATCATCACTTTTTCATCCGGTGAGGATTTCCGACATCCCAGAATGAGCACCATGAAAAGAAAGAAAAGGAGAAAATGAAGCTTTAAACCGCCCATACTTTCCTCATCATTAAAGGTTGAGATAAAGTCATCTACTGTAAATGGATATCATTGTATTTCGCTTAACAGGATATTTAAATCATGCACGATGGTCTCAGCCGGGGTACCAAAGGAAAAGGAAAGACGCAATATGCCTCGATGGTCTATCACAAACATCCGGGAGGTGTGAGCAACTGTATATCGATCAGGATTTTGAGGATCGATATTTTTGTCCACAAAGATATGGTAATCCTGATACACTTTTTCCAGCTGTTCCCGGGAACCGGTCAATCCTATGAATTTTTCATTAAATACCTGAAGATGGTCCCTCAACCGTTCCGGGGTATCCCTTTCGGGATCAACCGTGACATAAACAAATTTTACATCATCCTTACCTTGAGGGAGTTTTTCCCACACCTGTCTCCAGGTGGCGAGGGTAGCCGGGCATACATCGGGGCACCAGGTATAACCAAAAAACAACAACACCACCTTCCCCCTTACATCACTCAACCGAAAGGGATTCCCAAATTGATCCTGAAGAAGAAAATCTGGCGCCGGCTGAGGATCCGTCATCACCGTTCCCTGAAAATTTTCCCGGCTTTGACAACCCACCAGGAGTATCAGGAAAATTAAAAATGCCCATTTAGCCATCTGGAGATCCCTCATATCATTTTTCAATTGAATGGTGAGGTTTCGCTGTATTTCCTGTTCACTTTATTCCGTAGAAATGGTTTCGGCTTGTCCCGAGAGGCTCAGGATATAAGCTGCCACATCTTTCATGTCCTGTTCAGTTTGAAGGGTAAGCGCCATCGGTCGCATGGTCTGCCCCCATTGATCCTGGGGATGGGTACCCCGAATACCAGCTTTAAATTTTTTCAGCTGTTGAACAATATACCAGTCCGGCAACCCGCTTAATTTGGGGGCATGTAGAGACTCATTTCCCTGGGCATTGGGTCCATGACATGTCTGACATACAGCAAACAGGGCTTTCCCATGTTGGGCATCTCCTTTCAGGGTGGGTTGGTGCGCTACGATGGGAAATGTTTTGATGTAAGCGATAACATCTTCTACAGCCTGTTCATCAGGTAACGTCAAGGCCATGGGACGCATCGTTAATCCGCTGGTATCCAGCGGAGAAGTCCCGCGCACCCCTTTCCGAAAATTCATTAACTGCGTTCGCAAGTACCAACTTTCCTGACCGGCAATGGAAGGAGCTTTGAACTGAATATTTCCAGCTCCTTTTTCTCCATGACAGGCCACACAAGTAGCAAACAGTTGTTTGCCCCGTTCCGGATTACCTTCTGCCATAGAATTGGAAACGATGACAAAAAGGGCTAAAATAAGAATTACATATCTGTTATGATGCAATATGGATACCCACATGAGATACCTCTTTTTTGTTATGAAGTTATTAGATTTTCAGGGAGCTTATTTGTTACAAAGGTGTGGTTATTTTTTCCACTTCCTTCAAAATTTCTGAGAAAATAATTTTATAGATTCGTTCCGTAGCACCTCGATGTTCCAGAACGACCCTGCGGGCATTTTCTCCGATTTTCAGGCGGTGTTCTTCATCTACCAGGAACCGCTCCAGCATCTTCACAATATCTCCGGAAGAACCAACTTCAATGGCTCCCCGGGCTTCCTTCAACATCTGGGCTTCTATGGAGTTTCGATTCACCGGTCCCATTAATACCGGAATTCCATAAACCGCCGGCTCCAGAACATTATGAATATTTTGCTTAAAACTCCCTCCCACATATGCCACATGAGCTTCTGCGTAGAGATTCGCCAATAAGCCCACTCCATCAATTAAAATAATTGATTCACCCTGATATTGATTGAGCCGGGAGTAAGCACATACCGGAAGGGGGGCTAACTGATTCCGTAATTCTTTGAGATGTTCAGGGGTTGGTTCATGGGGACAGATGATAGCCAGAAAATCTTGATTGATCTGAATGATATTTTTAATTGCTGGAATTAAATGTTCTTCATCTTCTTCCCAGGTACTACCGGCTACAAATACAAACTTTTGCTCAAGCATCCGCTGTGGCAAAACTCGTTTTTGTTGAGATTCCTGATAACGAGTATAAACCTGATCAAATTTGCTATCCCCTACAGTGGTTATCTTATCTTTATCCACCAGTTGCTGATAAAGGAAGCTATCCAACTCTGAGATGGCCAAAACCCGATCCAGATGCTTATAAATAGGCCGCAAAAACCATTTCGCGGGAAAATGCAATCGTCTGGATTGGGGATGAAGGGTGGCATTGATCAAGATTCGAGGAATGCCAAGACGGCATGCGGCCCACATTTGATTGGGCCATACATCATACTTGGCTATCAATAATGCCCGGGGATTTAAAGCCCGAAACAATTTGATCGTTGGCAGCCACCAATCAAAGGGAGAATATATTGTCAGGTCCACCAGAGGAAAATCCCGGGTATGCTCATAGCCGGAAGGAGAGAAAAACATAACCACGGTTTTACTATTGGGATGTTTTTCCTTCAGCCTCCGAAGGAAAGGTTTGATATGTTCAAATTCCCCAAGAGATGCGCAGTGAAAAAGATAAATATTGGGGCGTTCGGTAGGTAACGACTCCAGAAAATGCTGTACATCTCTTTTAACCCCATACCGCGCCACAATTCCTTTTCTGATTTTGGGATGCACCAGAGCCATCAGATGGGCGGTGATAAAAATGATTGGGAACAACACTAAATTATAAAAAATACCCAGAAGTAAGGTCGCCATTCATCATCCTGTTTTAACATTCATCGCTTATTAAGACAAAAAAACAGAAAAAGATAAGCTCTTTACATAACACATGCAAGGATAATGCTAAAAGATATTGAAACAACCCGGATAGCAAGATTGAACAGAAAGATTAGTTTTTCTATGCCATTGTATAAAGCTTAAAAAATAGTTAAGTTATGACTCAAAATTCAGTATCATCAGGTAAATTTGAATGTTGAAGCAGAT
>RFIL01000190.1 GCA_003695285.1 Calditrichota bacterium | reverse complement strand
TATCCCACCAATATACCGGCAACCTGCGCTACCTGTCATCGAGGGATTTATAAAAAATATTCTCAGAGTGTACACTCCATCAGTCGGTCAGATGTAAAGGAAAAACTTCCCAACTGTGCTGATTGCCACACCTCTCATGGCATCGTGGAAACCAAACAGGACAAATTCATGACGGAGGTTACTCATCAATGTGGTGGGTGTCACTCAGATTTAGCCTCCACTTATACACAGACGATTCACGGAAAAGCTTATGAACTGGGATATCTGGATGCGGCAAAATGTTCGGACTGTCATGGTGCTCATCAAATCCTGAGCGTTAACAATCCCAAATCCTCAGTGGGGCCTAAAAATATTGTCAAAACCTGCCAGAAATGTCACAAGGATGCCAACGAAAGATTTACCGGTTACTTAACCCATGCAACCCACCATGATAAAGTCAAATATCCCATTCTGTTCTATACCTACTGGGCAATGACCTCATTGTTGATAGGAGTTTTTGGATTTTTCGGAGTGCATACCCTGTTGTGGCTGCCGCGTTCCATCATGGGGCTTCGGGAGCGGAAAAAACATAAACCGAACCCTCCATCTCAGATGGGTAAGTATTATATTCAACGTTTCACCAGTAGTGAACGGGTGACCCATATTTTTGTAATTCTCAGTTTTATGGCACTGGCATTGACCGGAATGATGCTCAAATTTTCGGGAATGGAATGGGCGAAATTCCTGGCCAGATTATTTGGAGGGGTGGAGGTAACCAGTCTTATTCACCGGATAGCCGCGGTCATCACTTTTGGGTATTTCGGTTACCATTTAACCACCTTGGTTAAGAAAAAACGCCAGCGCCATATCTCCTGGTGGAAGTTTGTCTTTGGAAAAGACTCCATGATGTTCAACAAACAGGATTTGAAAGATTTTGCAGCCACCATTAAATGGTTTTTGGGCATGGGACCCAGACCTTCCTATGGTCGCTGGACCTACTGGGAAAAATTTGATTACTTTGCAGTGTTCTGGGGGGTTGCGGTCATTGGCATCTCAGGGTTGATTCTCTGGTTTCCGGAGTTTTTCACCCTCTTTTTACCGGGTTGGCTCATTAATGTGGCCCATATCATTCATTCTGATGAGGCGTTATTGGCGGTAGGGTTTATTTTTACGGTGCACTTCTTTAACACCCATCTGCGACCGGAAGCCTTCCCGGTGGATACGGTGATTTTTACCGGGTTGGTTCCGCTGGAGGAGTTCAAGGAAATTCGGCCCAGAGAATATGAAGAGTTAAAACGTTCCGGGAAACTGCGTAAGGTTGTGGTGAAAAAAGAAATTGCACCTCGCTGGGAAAGAGCCGTGAAAATTATGGGATTAACCTTTTTGATGATCGGGATTGTCTTAATCTTCCTGATTATTTACTCAGCGTTATTTGGATATAAATAGTGAGAAGGATTCAGGTTTTTGAAAAGGCAGGGTTGCTGTAGAGGTGGCTCTGCCTTTAATAATTGGTTATCAGGTTTTGTTTTAAGAAAATCACTGCATCTTTTCAGAGGATGGAGAACTTTTTCGGGATCGATTTTCGAGAATAGCCAATGCAGCTTTAATTCGTGGATTCGATGGCGCCAGTTCATGAGCAGAACGGAAAAATTCTATCGACCGGTGAAGATCGCAATAAAGCCACAACATCCCGGCTACAAGATGAAAATCAAGTGAGGAGAGATTTTCAGGGATCCGCGATTCCATATTGTACACCAACTCCGGACAGGGGCAATCATCATCGACCGGATCCGTGTTGATGATAAAATCCACATCCTCTTTGATGAGCGATAAAAAAATATCAAATGCTTTCTGAACTTCTCCAATCTGGGTATAACAGATAATCAACTTACGCCGAATCAGTTTATTTTGGGGGTCACGAAGTAGCGCTTTTTCTAACATGACCGCTGCACGGGGATAATTGCGCACTAAAAAAAATTGGTTTCCAAGCATTTCGAACATCTTTCTATCACCTCCAGGAAAAGAAATGCAAAACATCTGCCAGAAGTTTACGGATTTAAAAAACGAATAAAGTTCGGAACTTCAGAAAATGTCTTTTTTCCAATTGAATCAATTTGTTTCAATGGTTGAAACTTATTTTTCCTCTTTTCTGGGATTTACCAAACCATACGCTTTTAATTTTCGCCATAAGGTTGTTCTCCCCATCCCCAATTCCTGCGCTGCCCGGGAACGATTCCATTGATGCTTTTCCAGCACCCTCCTTAATCGGATGTATTCGCTTTCCTGTAACGGCTCATGAGTCGAGGGGAGAGGTGCCGGAAAGCGGTGAGCTTCCTTACGAATTTTCGGGGGCAGTAAGGGTAAGCGGATAATATTTTCCTTACATCTCGCAAAGGCATATTCAATGGCATTTTCCAATTCCCTGATATTCCCGGGCCATGAATAGCAGAGAAGCAACTCCATTGCTGCATCCTCTATTTCATGGATATCTTTTTTATAAGTGGTTGAAAACTTGTTCAAAAAATGTTCTATCAGGAAAGGGATATCCTCCGGACGTTCCCGGAGTGGAGGAATCTCGATGGGGATGACGTTCAAGCGATAATACAGGTCTTCCCGAAATTTCCCGGTTTCAATAGCTTCCTCAATATTGTGATTTGTGGCAGCAATAATGCGGACATCCGTTCGACGGGTAATGGATTCACCCACTCTTTCGAATGTTCCTTCCTGCAATACTCTCAACAGTTGAATCTGCGTATGTAAAGGCATTTCCGCCACTTCATCCAGGAAGAGTGTCCCATGATTGGCCATCTCAAAACGGCCAATGCGATCTTTAATCGCTCCGGTGAAGGCTCCTTTAACATGCCCAAAAAGTTCGCTCGCTAATAACTGGTCAGGGAAAACGGAACAGTTTACTTTGATGTAGGGTTTATCTTTTCGCAGACTGGTTTTCTGAATAGCGTCCGCAATCATTTCCTTCCCGGTACCGGATTCTCCCTGAATGAAAACCGATGCATCGGAGTCACTGACTTCTTCTATCAACTGAAATATTTCCCGCATGGCTTTGCTGTGCCCCACCACCCCATAAAAGTGAGCAGTCCTCTCGATATTTCGCACCATTTCCTCTAAAGAGCTGATTTCACGAAAGGAGATAATCCCGCCGAGGGGGGCTCTTGTTTCATGGTTGTGAAGAATGGAAGCATTCAAGCGAATTTTTAGCCGATGTCCATTTTTGTGGAGGATGGTAGCCTCTTGTTCAAAAAGGTTTTTTCCGGTTTCTAACACTTTAACGATGGGACAGGCATCTGTGCAGCGATCAGAAGAAAAAACATGTTTACAGAATTTACCCAGAACCTCTTCTTTTTGTAACCCGGTAATCTTTTCTGCAGCCTGATTAAGAAAGGTAATTCTAAAATTCTTATCAACCGTAAAGACACCTTCTCCCAGGGAATTCAAGATGTCATGGGTGAGTGAATTGGTTAGTGCCATGGTCTTCCCCTGTCTCTATAAAGTTGAAACAGTGAAACATTCTGTTTGAAGTTAGATAATCCAGGTAAATGTTTCAATTGTTAAATTTTTTTAACCCACAGCATATCGGATTTAAAACTAAGAAAATGAACCAATTCCTATTGGTAAAGAGATTCGCATCAAGGATTCAGCGTTAACCGTTGAGGGCTATCCTGAGGAAGTTGTATCCAACGGTGAAACGTGTTGTTCATTTTAATGTCGATGAAACACTTTGTTTAGAGATGGGATCGGTGTAAATCCCTATTCTTAAAGGGATTATGTAGTGGCGAATAATTTGCATTCATCCAGAAACGGGAGGGAGATGGTTGTTAATTGTACCAGGAATTCACCATCTAAAGGAGGTACTGTATGAATCCTCACCTGAAGAAATGGAGTTGTGGTTACCGTCTTAGGTTAATGAAGTATCTGTTTCTTTTCCTGTTCGCACCTTATTTATGGGCACAGTCCCCTGGAAATGCGGTCAAAGTGGGTGATAGTACCTGTCTGGACTGTCATGAGGATGAGGCAGCAGCGATTACCCCAACCATCCACTGGACGTCACCACAAATGGAGGAAGGCTTTATCTGTGAAAGTTGTCATGGACCAGGTTCTGTACACGCGGAAACGGAAGAAGCCACATCCATTTATAACCCCCGAACTGATTTTATGGAGGTAGAGGGAAACAAATGTCTGGATTGCCATACCGGTGAACAATTTGGTTCCCTGCAGGGGGTAGCCCATTATGAGATGGAAAACGGTTGTTCCAGCTGCCATACTGTCCATTCTACCAGTGAACACCTTCTGGTAAAATCTTCCCGGGAGTTGTGCAAGGATTGCCATCAAGAGGTGGTAGGTCAGTTTCAACTGGCCTCTCATCATCCGGTACCGGAAGGATTAATGGAATGCGTTTCCTGTCATCAGGTTCATGGTGGAAACAATGCCTTTGCGGCCACTGAAGGCACTCGTGAGTTGTGCCTCTCCTGCCATTCCTCGAAAGAAGGACCCTTTGTTTTCGAACATGAACCGGTGAATGAAGATTGTAACATTTGCCATACTCCCCATGGCGCGGTCGCCAATGCTTTGCTGGTTCAAAACGAACCCGCTTTATGTATGAACTGCCATTATATGCATTTCCATTCCTCCCTTACCGGTTATGAAGGGACCGTTTTCTCCGAGACTCCTGGCGAGTTTTTTGAACCTCTTCACCCCAATCGTACCGGGGTTTCAAGCCTCGACGCCTGGAAGAAGGCCTTCACAACTAAATGCACACAATGTCACCAACAAGTGCATGGCTCCGATTTGCCATCGCAAGGTGTTAGTAGCATGGGTAGATCATTAACGAGATAACAAAGGGGATGGTATTATGAAACATTATCGCTTATCCTTTCTTTTGCTCATTATGATAATTCTCTTTCTGCAACAATTCGGATACTCTCAGATTTCCAACCCAACCACTGAATGGTCATTATGGATGGGAAGTCATTATACCGGGCTACAGGATTACACCTTAAAAGTAGCGGAATTCGACCGCGGTGTGGAAGGATTTGTCCCCGAGTTACGGTTAGATTGGTTCCGGTACTCAAAAACGGGTAATCTGCGATTCAAAGGTTACTATTATGATCCGAAACGGATGAATTTTTCCTTTGCCGGCCAGTATACGCCCTGGGTGAAAGCGAGCGCCAGGTATCAATCCTTTTACCGGCAAAATCAACGGGATTTACTGGCAAACCTGTCCGCCAGAGAAGCAACAGACCGAACCGGCGCCCAGCCTGGCGGAAAAATGCTGACCAGTGAACAGTTGAATCCGGAGATGGGGGTTGGGTTCCGTAGACAGGAAATTCAAACCAATCTGGAAATTCGTTTACCCGGTATGGAAAATATTAAGATATTTGCCTCTCATCGCTCCATATTCGAGAAAGGGCAGGAAGAGCATATTCAAATTATGCACTGTGCCACCTGCCATTTAACCTCACGGGTAGTTGATCTGGAAAGAAACACCCATGCGGTTACCGGTGGGGTTGAAGCTGACCTGGGGAAGATTCAACTTTCCTATAAAGCCAGCTATCGAACATTCTCATCCAATGTGGAGCCTTTTGAAGCCTTTTTCGATACCGCTCAGCATCCGGTAAACGGTACATTGGTTGAGGAATTCAGTTCAAGAAATATTTTCTCTGGAGAATCTGTTCCAATGAATCAATACCCGGAGACCCAAAAGCTCAGTCACACCCTGAAAGCAAAAGGTAAGCTCGGTAAAGGGTCTTTCCTGGCTCAATTTGTTAATTTCTCCGCTGAAAATACAGTGGATTTAATTGATCCCAACATCACTGTCTCCGGCAACCTCAAATTGAAGGGGAACTATGGAAACCTGCGGCTGAATTATCCTTTGTTCAAAAAGAGTAATTTTGTTCTACGTGGGTATTATGGTCGTTTTGAGAACGACCCCATCAACATCGACGTTCCTCCCTGGCGAGAAGGAAGACCTGCCGGAGACCTCGATATCTTTGATTGGACCCGCTATTCCAATTTCACCCGAACCGAATTGAAAGGGAGCGGAGAATTTATCTATCAACCTTCCCGGAAATATCGCCTGAATCTACTGGCGGGTATCGAGACCCGGGAAAGGGATGACTATCCGTTCGAGGGAGCAAAGGATAAAACCACTACACTCCAAATAAAAGGTGGGATAAAATATCGCCCCACTGAAAAGTTTACCGGAAGGTTATCGCTGTTGTATAAAAATATTGATAATCCATTTGCTCCATATAAACATATGTTTGAAAGACCGGGGTATGCCGGGGCTGACAGTCTGGTTCCGGAGAACGGAGCTCCTGCCATTTATTATTATCAGAGAGATGCGTTGCGCTATGGTGATATTACCTCACTGCCTGCGCAGGAAACCGGAGTTCAGCTGAAACTTTCTTTTATGCCGCAAAAAACAGTGAATTTCACCGTGGGATTGAATGCCAGTATGGCGGCAAACTCCGATGAGCCGGAGCTGGATTTCAAGAAGACCTCCCTGCAACCTTTACTCGGGTTGAATCTGATACCCAGTGATAAATTTGCTTTTTATAGCAGCTATTCTTACTTGCTCCAGACGCAAAATGGAATTGCCGCGGTAGCGATGATGGATGGCTGAGCGGCTCACCTTTTCGGCACCGGTGGTGCCTCGCCCGTTCAACCTCCCGCAATGCATTATGGCTCTTTATATACCGAAACTGATTATGAAGTCAAATCACACATCCTTAACGGTACCCTTTCTTACCAACTCATGCCTTCGGTTGCCCTGAATGTTCAGGGTACCTTCAGCAAGAGTAGCGCATCTTTCGACCCGGTTGAAATGCCGCAGACCCCCTTGCGCACTTTAGCGGAAGAAAAGATTCATCTCGCCAATTACGATTACAGTACCATCCACTCCTATTCGGACCTTGATTATCAATTCCTGAATTTAAGATTGGGATTAACCTATGCCATCAGCAAAATCGTTGGATGGGATCTCGTGATTGATTACTATGATCTGACCGATAATCAGGGCTATGTTTACGGGGTGGAAAGTGGTACCTTTTATGTGATTCGAACCGGTTTTTCTATTTATCGTTCGGGAAAATGACCGCATAACACCTCCTATGTTTTTTTAGTGGTCATCATTGCTCCCATCGCCCGGGGGACTCCCGGGCGATTTTTTTTGGGTGAACCACTGCCACATGGAGCTGGATTGCGAACATTTTACCTTCCCCAATATACCTATTGCTTTTTTTATGAACTTGATATTAAATTGAAGTTAACCGGAACGATATGATGATTAATTGTTTGTCTGAAGAATTTGCAGGTTAAGGAGGTATTGCACTGAGTTTTTTAAATCCGGCAATCTTATATGCGCTGGTAGGCGCAGCCATTCCCTTACTCATCCACCTTTTGAACCGTCGTAAAGTCAAACGCATCTCTTTTTCCACCATCCATTTTTTGAAACGACTGGAAAAAAAACAGATGCGCAACCTTCGCATCCGTCAACTGATTCTGTTAATTTTACGGACGCTTATCATTGTTTTGCTGGTCATCGCTTTTGCCGGACCCACCCTTCGAAAAGGGGAAGGGGGAATTATCTCCGAACGAGGACCCATCGAAGCGATTATTATTCTGGATAATTCTCTTTCATTAAATGAATCTCAGCTTTCCGGAAGCCTGCTGGAACAACTTAGACAGGCATTCATCCAGTTGGAAGATGTGTTTCAGAGTGGGGATCGGATTACCATACTTCAATCCAGCGTGCCCTTACAGTATCTGGTAAAAGAGGAACCATTTCAGGCGACCCTCTGGGAAAGGGTTTTACAGAAAATTCAACCCAATTATTTAAATAGTGATATTGACCTGGCATTATTGTCAGCAGGACAGATTGCCGAGCAATCGCAGTTTGCTTCAAAAGAAATTTACCTCATCTCGGATTTTCAAAAACATGCGCTGACCCCGGCCATTAAGGAGCAACTAAATTTCGTTGAGAAAAACAACGTCTCCCTCTTTGCCATTCCCATCCACCATGTGGCGGCGGAAAACATTTCAGTGGATAGTGTGGAAATTGTAAATCGATTGCTGGAGGTGAATTTACCAATCAAGATTAAGGCTTATCTTTTCAATCACCACCCGAGCAAGTTTTTGACAACCCTGGCTTCGGTTATCTTTAATGGTACCCGGGTAGCTCAACAAAATGTAAGTATTCCTCCGGCACAGGGAAAAGAGGTTACCTTCGAAGCGACACTGGTGGAAAGTGGCTTCATCCAGGGAGAGGTGGAAACCGAGAGTGATGCTCTGATTGCAGACAATCATCGTTATTTCAATTTTTATGTGCCCAAAGAGTTGTCGATTCTACATCTGGTTGGAGAGGAGGGGAGTGCTGGCTTTCTTCCCTTAATCCTTCAACCGGCGCTGGAACGTGGTATCTTTCGACTGGAAAGGGATGTTGCCAGCAACTGGGCAGCCCACTCCTTTCGCCAGTATGATGTAATCATCCTGGAAGGGCTAAACCAGATTTCGGAAAACTTCATCCAACGGTTACGCCAATATGGCGAAGATGGTGGGGGAGTGGTGATAATTCCCGGAAAGAAAGTGGTTATCCCGCACTATCAGAAATTGTTAACCGAACTACAGTGTGGTAAAATTCTTGGTATAAGAGGAAGACCGGGTGTGAAAGAACAATTCTTAACCATTGGAGATATTGACTGGAAACACCCTCTCTTTGATGGTCTGTTTGAAAAAGAAAAACCAGAAATGAACCCCATCGAAGTGTATGCCGGTTATCATATTCGAGCGGCAGAAAATGCGAATGTCATTATTCAGATGAGTGATCGCAGCCCTTTTCTACTGGAATCACAAATCGGAGAGGGGAGTGTCTTTCTGCTGACGTCTGCCCTGGACCCGGGCTGGACGGAGCTTCCTTACAAAGGGTTTGTGGTGCCCTTATTATATCGGATGGTCTATTTTGCCGGTACCCGCAAAGTGATTGACCGACAGCAATTGAAAACCGGAGAGCCGTATCGTCAACAGTTTCGCTCTCTCGATGCACCATTTGATTTTACCCTGAAAACCCCCGAGAATACCTCCATCAAATTAACTCCTCTTTTTCAGGGAACAAGTATGTTGCTGGAATTTCAGGATACCTTTCTGGCAGGAAATTATCAGGTATTTCAAAGCTCGCGCTTGCTCAGTGTGTTTTCTGTAAATCCATGGAGAGAAGAATCTCAGTTGGAAGTATGGGATGAAGCATTAATTGAAAACATCATACCCGGAGTTACGGTTTTATCCAGGGAGGAGAGTCTGGTGGAGCGGGTAAAAGAAAATCGTTTTGGGATAGAATTATGGAAACATTTTTTGATTGCCGCATTTATATTATTGATTGTAGAAATGATAGTGGCGCGTACCGGTTCTAAAAAAGAATACGCTCCGGAAAGCGCCACCTTTGCTTCGCAAAAAGTGTAAGGTAAGTAAACGAAACAAAGGAGGTCGATTCGTTTTTGAAGCATAATTTAATGTCAGATTCTGTGGAAAAAGCCATATTAGTCGGGGTGGTTTTACCCCGCTCCAACCGTTGGGAGGTAGAGGATAACCTTTCCGAGTTAAAATTGTTAGCAGCCACATCCGGTGTTGAAGTGGTTGCCGAGTTGGTTCAGGAAAGGCAACAAATTAATCCTACCTATTTTATTGGCAAGGGCAAAGTGGAAGAGTTACATCGACTGGTAAAACAGTTTAAGGTCTCCACGGTGATTTTTGATGATGATTTAACCCCCGCTCAGTGTCGTAATCTGGAAAATGCTCTCGAGGTGAAAATCATCGATCGCAGCACTCTCATCCTGGATATTTTTGCTCACCATGCCCGTACTCGTGAAGCCAAGACCCAGGTGGAATTGGCGCAACTTCAGCATATGTTACCCCGGTTAACCCGACAGTGGACCCACCTCTCCCGACAGGTAGGGGGGATAGGGACCAAAGGTCCGGGTGAAACACAGTTGGAAACGGACCGGCGTCTGGTTCGCAATCGAATCGAAACTCTGCGTAAAGAGTTGCAAAAAATAGATCAACGTCGGGTCACCCGACGACAGGGAAGAAAAGATTGCTTTAAAATTTCCCTGGTAGGTTATACAAATGTTGGTAAATCAACCATCATGAATCTGTTGACCGGTTCGGAGGTCCTGGTGGAAGATCAGCTCTTTGCCACCCTGGACTCAACGGTTCGTCGGATTGATCTGATACCCAATGTGGATGTGCTCTTGAGCGACACGGTCGGGTTTATCCGCAAATTACCTCACCAACTGGTGGCATCTTTCAAAAGCACCCTTGATGAGGTGGCAGAGGCGGATCTGCTGCTCCATGTGGTGGATGTGAGTCATCCGCTGTATCAGGAACAAATCCAGACGGTCAATGAGGTGATTCGCGAGATCGGCGCCGGGGATACCCCTATGTTGATGGTGTTTAATAAAATTGATTTGTTGAAAGAAAAATCCCTCCTTACCGGAATCAAAAAGCAATATCCTGAGGGAGTTTTTATTAGCGCCCTC
>RFIL01000189.1 GCA_003695285.1 Calditrichota bacterium | reverse complement strand
GGAAGTGCTGATGATTCGCCCCCATCGTTCTCCCTTTGAAGGAGATGAAGAGCCGGAAAATTTTATTGTACCGACCCCGGATTATGTAATTCAACCCGAAGACACCCTGGTTCTCTTTGGCAAAGATGAAAACATCGCCGAAACCAATAAATGGCGTTAACCCCATTTTCAAATCAGGTCTATCAGGTATTCTCCTGGCATGGGATAGAGAGCGGAGCAATAGAACAGGTCGGATTATGCTGCTATATCATGACCTTGGCGAAAGAGAAAACAGAAAAGGGAAAAAAGGATAAAAGTTTAGAAAGGATAGATTGCGGCAAGGGAATACACAGAGAGCATATTTGCGCCGACCCATTAAAAATCTATCTGATGATAAAATACTCTTCTCGTTGGGGCTGTCTAAAAAACCTGTTTATTGACATTCTGAAGAACGAAATAACAAAGAATTGTCTGCTCTACGCACCCAAAGGGCGACTCTTCGCTCTGTTCAGACTGACAGACAGGGTGAACTTATTAGACATCCCCAACGAGCGGGAAACCAAAACTCACTCAAACCCCATAGAACCAAACTTAAATGATGGGAATCCTGTCAAATAAACAACTGTTTACCACTCCATCACCGGACGGGTTCCCATTCCCGGGCCAAGGAAAATTGCGTTAAACAACATTCGGGCGGTTCCATAAAAATAGGATCGGAAATTGGGTTCTCCGGCAAAGAGAATGATCTGCCCTTTCCCCACACCTTCACGGGTGGCATAGGCCGTGTGTTGCCAGCGCAGTTTTGCTTCCGGCCAGAGCAAACCGGATAGTCGCAGATGCTCTGCCCCGCTAAACCGAGCCGGAGTCTCCACCGGAGGGCGAGACAAATAGGCATACGAGGAATAGAAAATCGCCGGCACCCGTTTTTCCAGCCCGAAAGTAAGCCAATGGCGTTCATTCAGCTCCACGTTTAATATCGCACCACGAGGCATAAACCGGCGTTGAAAACTATCTTTGATTCTCAACATTTTTAATCCCCCTTTTGCAGTGCCAGGCTTTTTGGTTTCCCTTTCCTCAGCTACTTTCCCTTCCCAGATTTGTAAGCTATCAATCTCAACTTTTTTATATTTCATCTCTTGCTGGAGAGCTAATTCATACAGGGAAAGTTCACTCAGAGCCTGCCGTTTCAATTTTACCTTACTCAAACCAGTGGAACTATCTGCCACAAAAGCTGCTGCATTACCCACGGCTATCAGGGTTCCTCCATTCGAGACCCATTCTTTTAGAACTTTCACACCACCCTTCCCCAGGAGATTTTTGTATCCAAAACCAGAAGGTAAAATCAGCACATTATACTTGCGAAGGTCCGAACGTGTCAACCGGGTAGAATTAATGATAGAACATCGAGCATGGAGTTCATAGTCCAGAAAATACCAGATTGCCCCCAGATTATAGGAACTCACCTGTGGGCCACCCACCATAGCAATTCGGGGTGGGGTCAACAAACGAAAATCATTGCCCCCCAGGTCGGGTCCCTCATCACTCAGAGCGGTGTTAACCCCAACAATGCGAATACCAAACTGGGCGGCCACCTTTTGTAATTGTTCGGATAGCTCTGAGGTGTTTTCATTACAACGAAGCAATAAGCTGCCGCGCGGATAATGATTTCCTTCAATTGTAAAGGATTTTTTCCCTACCCGGATTTTCAAATCAGCTTCCAGCATTTTAACCAGAGCACGCAGGACCCGATCATCTTTCCCATTTATCAAAAAGCCATAAGTTGCTCTGGGATTTTGCAAACTCCCCTGATGAACCGGAAGGGTGGTCACCGGCTTTGTAGAAACCGAAGGAAATTTTGTGGTTTCATAGGCCTCCACGTTGTAAGCCATCAGCATGGACCAGGCAGTTACCTCATACAATCGGGTACCCTCCCCACGCTCCAGAGATTCCCTTTCCCATTTCAAGAACCCTGTGGTCATCCGGGGGTCAAACTCCAGGATGGCCTTGATTAACGGACGTAAGGGTTGATATAAGTTTACAATGTAAGTACCCGCTGGTAGCTTTTTCCGACCAGGTACTCTTTCGTAAAAGCTTCGTGCCCCATCCACCCGAAAATCTTTTTCAGCTACTTTCACCTCAATGCCCAGCTCCAACAACTTCCCGACTAACTTTTCTGCCCGGGTGGGATTCTCTCCCAGCACGATCAAATAAGCGCGAGGGCCAGATGATACCCGGTTCAGTTCCTCTCGCTTCATTTTATAAAAGTCCTGTAATAAATCTTTGCGATATTTTGCAGCACTGGAGACATTTGCCATGGAGCTGACAAATTGATGATGAACGGATTGCCGGTAAGTGAGGATGGTACCATCCGGACGCTTGACCAGTGAGCCATCGGTGCCCGCCTGTTCATATAAAATTCCCACTGCTCCCAGCAGAAAAGGGATTGAACTGCCATATCCCGGATACCAATCTTCCAACCATTCCCGGGTGTAATAACTCCAACCATAGCGGTCAAAGGCAGCCGCCTGTTCCCGGGAAAACACTTTCCCCCACTTTTTGGTAATCTGATTAAAATTGGGATTGATTGGCTCCCGTGCCGGGGGAAAGAGGTAGGTATCGAATGCCCCCATTTCATGAGCATCAACGACCACCTGGGGATGGAATTCCCTCAAAGCTTTCATCCGGGCTCGACTTTCCGGTTGAGAAAGGATAAACCAGTCCCGATTCAGATCAAAGAGATAATGGTTGGTGCGCCCCCAGGGCCAGACCCCGGTATGATGCATACTCTGAACATCGGGATTGGGTACCTGTCCATTCCATTGTTGCATCATAGCCAGAAAACGCTCCCGCCCATCGGGATTTTCCATGGGGTCGATACCCACCACCAGCTCCTGGCGAATTCTGCGGGTTAAGGAATCTTCTCCCGCAGCTAACTGATAGGCCATTTGCAGGGAGGCATCCGCACCGGAGAGTTCGTCCCCATGAATACTATACATCAACCAGACGACAGCCGGTGTTTGCTCAATAATCGTATTGGCACTGGTGGCGGTAGTGGAACGGGGATCGGCCAGTAAACTTAAATTTTGTTTTATGTCCTCCAGATGAGATAAATTCTCCTCCGAACTAATCAGGGCATAATAAAGCGTGCGACCTTCATGGGTTTTACCGGATTCTACCAGCAGCACCCGGGGGCTTTTTTCTGCCAGCACCCTGAGATAATGAACAGCCTCTGCGTATCGTGCCGGGCGTTCACCCGGTGCAAATCCCAACACCTCCGAGGGAGTTGGGGTGCTTTCATCATAAACTCCGTTGGGATAAAAGGGAATCGAAGACTCCTTTTGTGCCGGTAACCCGCCGGTAAGGAGCAGAAGAATGACCATCATCCAATGATAACTGCTAAGAAAGGGAAAGCGGTTTCCGTTCATTGATGCCTCCTCATTTAAAAAATTTTAATCCGGGTCTTTTATATTCCTCGAAGTTACAAAATTTCTTAAAAAAAACAACTTTGATAATTGAGGGGAAAAGAGTTTATTTGCAAAATGAAGGGTGTTGTATGAACAAATGATAATGATTTAAGAATTGCCACCAAAGATGAATGGTATACAAGATAGCTGTTTATTTTTTAATTTTAAAAGGAGTCAACATGAACCCACCGAAAGCAATCATTATCGGCGCCACCTCCGGAATTGGGCGAGCGCTGGCAAAGGAGATGTCCTCACATGGCTATAAACTGGGATTAACCGGTCGTCGGGAAAATCTGTTAAGGGAATTACGAGAGGAGCTATCCACCCCGGCCCATATTCGCTATATGGATGTCACCCAACCGGAGGATGCCCGACGGATTTTACATGAGTTGGTAAACGAAATGGGGGGGATGGATGTTATTGTATTGAACTCCGGTGTGGGCACCATTGACCCGTCCTGGGAGAGCGAAAAACAGGTGATAGAGGTGAATGTGATTGGCTTTGTAGCACTGGCCAATTGGGC
>RFIL01000188.1 GCA_003695285.1 Calditrichota bacterium | reverse complement strand
GACGACTGTGGTTACTCCACGAAAATGAGTCGGGCGCGATATCCCGCACATGACACCACTTAACTGTTCTACGGTAACATAGGTAAGGTGGGGGTGCTGATACATCTCCTCAACAGAGGGATAGAAGATGACATCCACTCCCTCCTCACGGCAAAGCCCTTCATCCCGCTCAATATCTCTGGGATATTTTTCAAAGTCCTCATTGGGGCCGAACTGAGTGGGATTTACAAAAATGCTCACAACGACAACATCTCCCAATTTTCGGGCGATGCGAACCAGACTGAGATGGCCTTCGTGGAGATAGCCCATAGTGGGTACAAATGCGATGCGTTTACCAGAGATGCGAAGCTCCTCTGCTAATTGCTGCATTTCTTTGATTCCATGACAAATACGCATTATGTGTACCTCTCCTTTTCCTGAATGTGGGTAGGTTGCTCTTCATATAATGATAAAACTTCTTTCTTCTACAGGAAAGATTCCTCATCCGAAGGAAAACGACGATTGCGGACATCATCAATATATTGATCAAAAGCCTGACGCATGGTTTGCGCAATTTCCGCATATCGTCGTACGAATCGGGGTTTCATTTTATCATAAATCCCGAGCATATCATGGGCAACCAGAATCTGACCATCACAATGTACGCCCGCGCCAATTCCTATGGTAGGAACTTTGATGGTTTCGGTTATTTCCCGGGCCAAGCCGGCGGGGATTTTTTCCAGCACCAACGAGAAAATACCGGCTTCTTCCAGCATTTTTGCTTCTTTTTTTAGTTTTTTGGCAACTGCTGATTCTTTACCCTGAAGTTTATAACTCCCGAATTTATGAATTGACTGGGGAGTTAAGCCCAGATGTCCCATCACTGGTATGCCAAAATCCACCAATCTGGCAATCAGTTCCACTACCGGCTCTCCTCCTTCTATCTTTACCGCTTCAGCTCCGGCTTCTTTTAAAAACCTTCCAGCATTCCGGATGCCTTCTTCCAATGAACACTGATAGGAAAGAAATGGCATATCGGCTACCAGTAGCGCTTTTTTTACTCCCCGCCGTACATTGCGCGTATAGAACAACATTTCTTCCATGGTGATGGGTAAAGTGGTGGAGTGACCTGCCATTACCATCGCTGCTGAATCCCCCACCAGAATGACATCAATGCCACTTTCGTCCAGTATTTCAGCCATGAGTGTATCATAGGCAGTAAGAGCCGCAATTTGTTCCCCTTTTGCTTTTTTAGCGATGAGGCGGGGAACGGTCATCTTCGGATGTTCCTTATGTACAGACATTAAACTCCCTTTTTTGGTAATTTAAGTGAATGCAAAATTTATTTAACAGAACACAGAAATATAATATCCCATCTTACTAAAAAGGCGAGAAATTTAGGAAAAAAGGGGAGTTGTATCAACCTTTTGTTTGGATAACTCAATAAAAGCGATGCTAATTTAGTTATCTGGAAGAAAAAATGTTTCAGTAACAGCGGATTCATGATCAAATTCTTCCTGTTTCCACAGTGAGGTGAACTGTAATCTCTAAAAAGAATTCCCCTGCTTATGGTTTAAACCGATGTGAAGAACCTGAAAAACTTACATAACTTCAAAAATAACAGTTGAAATCAGGTAATCAATTCCTTAAGTTCTTTAGCAATCCGTAGGAGAACTCATTGTTTTGTCGGTATTTGGTTAATTCTTTCCTTATTGCGAAAAACGAGCTGTAGAGAGGTGCGATCTGCCGGTGTAGTAAAACTATGGGAACTCCGGATGAGTACCCTACCTGTTTAAACCTGCCATCCGGGTAATGGAAATACCCGTTCTCAGGGATATTGAAACAAATCATCAGTTTCTTCTGTCGACATATGTGAAAATGGATTTTCCAATCTGTCAGTAAATATAACACTGTTCTTTACGAGATGGAAATCTATGGTCAATGTTCAGAATGTAGTTCCTATGTAAATCAAAAGTGAGGATATCCATGCGAAGAAAAGTTCTAACTATTTTTTTCACGCTTTGTATGCTCTATCCGTTAGCCGCGCAGGAGCGGTTAAAAATACAGGGCGAACCCATCAAATTGTTATCCACTGAAACCATAGCGTTGAGCGGAACCATCCTACAACCGCGATTTGCCCCTCCTCCTTTGCAGATGATATCCTTCGTTACGGTCGGTAAGGAGAGTCGATTTTTATATCTGTATGATATTTCCGGGAAAAAACTCATCCATGTGAAACCGGAAGTTCCTTCGCCCAATGTTACGTTAATGGATACCAGCTTGAAACACGTGGCCTATACCGGGGATTTATCCTGGAGGATCGTTCCGGATAATGAGGGAAAATATTGGTTTGCATTTGTTACCCATACCCCGGATGGGGGAAAGGATATTTTTATCGGTTATCCGGGAATTGAGGATTATATCCGTTTAACCACTCACACAAAGGATGATTATGCTCCAGCCTGGTCACCGGATGGGGATGCCCTGGCGTTTATCTCACTCCGCAGTGGGAATGGTGATATTTACGTTATCCGGAATTTAAAGAAAGTGATTGAATTACGAGATATAAAACCAGCAAAACGTGTGCAATTAACGAATAGCATTGGTGAAGAACGGGATATTGCCTGGAACCCGGATCCGAAAGCTCATCTGATTGCTTATTCTCGAAGAGTTCAATATCCGGGTCGGGTATTGGCCACTTTTCAAATACAGGTACTTGATGAAAAACGAGACGGTAAATACATCTATGCTGTCACTGATGATCCGTTGACTCACTATTCCATGCCCAGATGGGATCCTCATACCGGAAGTCGGCTGTTGTATGTGGGGCAATCCATCGTCAGAGAATTAAAACCAGTTCTCTATTTAAGTGAATTGGAATGGGATGCTGATGGGAAGCTGAAAAACAAGGTATTGGAAGGATATAAAACCATTATTTTCAAAAACATTAAGACCGAACCGGCACCGGTTGTCTGGCTGAGTGGTGGCAAGGCAATTTTGTGTCAGGAGAATCGCCCTGAACAAAATTTTCCCCTGTATTCCATCGATTTATCTCGCTGGTTAAACAAACAGGAAGGTGCTGTTTCCTACTTTAAGGATTTGCATTCTCGTTTTCCGTTCATTGTTGATTTTGATATTCGAAAAAACAATCTGGTTTTTACTTCTCAAGAGGGGGAATTTTCTACCATTTATCTGGCACAAATTTATGGAGAAGATATAGAGCCTTACGAAAAGCCGGAATTTGCATTATCCCATCCTACAATGAAGAGAGCATTTTCCACTGCCTACATCATTGGTGGTGGTGCGGTGGTGGCTGCTGGTGCCATCACCTATTTCCTCTTACAGGGTGGGGAGGAGCAAGTTACCCGGATTCCCGTGCCCATCGGGCGTCCACCAAGTATGCCTTAATTTAATGGATGAAGTTCGGAAAGAGTAATGATGTGGAGAATTTTAGAAATGAGAAAACAGCTTTACATATTTATTATCAGTGTAGTACTGGTTATCCAGATAAATCTCTTGGCACAAACAGATCAACAATCCAATTCTCGCGATATTCCTCAGAACCCCCAGCTTCAACCTGATATTGATGCCGTCCCGGATACCCTGGATTTCGGAGAAGTGGTGGTACTGGATGACTCTCTTCAACAGCTGTTAATTCTGAACATTGGAACCCAGAACTTAATCATCGATGATCTGGGAATTGTTGGAAACAATGATACCCTTTTCTCCGTTGTTAATCCTCCTCAGCTCCCCGTAACCATTTTACCCGGGGATACCTTAGCGCTAACCGTTCGGTTTGCACCGTTGAGCCCTGGAAACAAATCCGCTTTTCTGGTTATCACCAACAATGATCCGGATAGTAACCCACTGTTTGTGATACTTAAAGGAAGGGCGGTTTTACCGGATATATTTGTTACTCCTACAGCCCTGAACTTCGGGGATGTTGTCGTTGGCACGAGCGCTTCTTTGAGTATCCAGATTTCTAACACCGGGGTAGGGAATTTAATTGTATCGGACCTGGATATTTTGGGTGCTAATGCTGGAGAGTTTGAAGTTACATCATCGCCTCCTTTGCCAATTGTTATTGCACCCGGTGCCCCGCCTGAACAAATTGAAATCACTCTTTCTCCGGATTCTATGGGGATCAAATCTGCGTTTCTTTCCATCGTCAGCAATGATCCGGATGAAAATCCTGTTTTTATTTCCCTTTCCGGGGTAGGAACTGAAGCGCGTATAACTTCTTCCATTGCTCAAATCAACTTTGGAGATGTTTGGGTGGGAGAGGATTCTTTGACTTCCTTCCAAATATGGAATGAAGGAAACATAGACCTTGTCATTACATCACTGGGATTGGTTGGGACGAATTCCGATCAGTTTTCATTACCTCAACTTCCTAACCTTCCCATCACTCTGGCACCTTTTGCCGATACCCTGGAGCTATTTGTAAGCTTCAACCCCACAACATTGGGTATAAAAAATGCACAAATTGAATTTCAAAGCAATGATCCCAATGATAATCCATATTTTGTTGATTTATCCGGACGTGGGGTATTGCCGGATATCGCTGCCAACCCACCGACCGTTACCTTTGATAGTGTGCTGGTTGGTGATAGCGCCTTCGTCATCTTGCAGATACAAAATACCGGGACAGCACCCTTGACGATCAGTGATACTTCCCTGATAGGCAGCCATCGAGGTCTTTTTGAAGTAAAGACCCTTCCTCAATTACCAGTTATCATCCCGCCTGATGGGAATTTCATTCAGGTGGAATTGAAATTTACCCCGGATTCCGTGGGATTAAAGACCGCGACACTGCAGTTTTTCAGTGATGATCCGGATGAAAATCCGTTATTGGTCGATCTATTCGGTGACGCTGTGCAGGCAGATATTGCCACCCAACCCAATCCGGTCCAGTTTGGAAAAGTGAGGGTGGGAAGTGATTCGGTGCTCACCGTTCAGATTTTAAATACCGGGAGCGCTACTCTTTCAGTTTTTGACACGCTCCTGAG
>RFIL01000187.1 GCA_003695285.1 Calditrichota bacterium | reverse complement strand
TTGGTAAAATCCAGTTCGGTGATCTTAAGAAAGGGAGCTATCTCCTCGGGAGGTGGGGGGAGGGCAGGACCACTTCTGCTATGAAAATACAGGATGAGTCCTACAAAGAAAATTCCTACCAAACCCAGGCTGATAATATGTTCCAGTAGTTTTCGTTTCATACTTAGTTCATCTTCAAAATACAGGATTCGTCTATGGCAGTGTAATATTTAGTCAGGATATAGAGTTCATGGCTATTGCTTAATGATAATCACATTTCCCTCATGAGAAACCTGATAGCCGGTACCCAGAACAATATTTCGAATCCGGTCTTCTAAAATTCGTACACTTTCCCGATATCTTTTTTTGCCGGGTTGAGTATCCGGATAGCAAATTATCTCATTATCTCCAATTTCCATTTTCCAGAACGGCGGAATATGTTGCTCCCGCTGCATGGCGTTTAATTGAGCATACATGATTTGCAGGATGGTATTTACTTCATCCAGTTCTTTCTGAATTTCCCGGGCAATCTGTTCAAATTTTTCCAGTGAAATTTCTTGTTGGTATTCTAAAGTTCTCCAGTATTCATTTTCGCGTGACAGAGGAAGGTAGCACCAGCCAAACTCATTATTATTCCTCAGCTTTCTCACGTAGCTCCATCCTCTCCATTTGAAAATTCGTAACAGTTTGACGCCACTATCAAGATATTCACGATACATCTCCCCGGCACTGCGAAAGCTGGGACGTCGGGTTAACTCAATTGTGCCGGATTGCAATATTTCCACACTATCCGAAAGCAATTCACAATTTCGGTACTTTTGAACCATACCAGCTTCCTCTTCAAGAAACAGCCGGTCGCGTTCATCAAGCTGGATATAGAAAAGGGAATTTTGATATTCACCCTTTAACACTTTAGTGATGCCATCACTAAACTCAACCTCGGGTTCCAATATTCGTATTGGTATAAAATTTGGCAATTGCTTCAACTGTTGGGAGGAAAGTTGTTGCTGATATTTGTTGTAAATTTTTAAAACTCTGGGGTTCTCAATAATTAAAAAATCATACTGCTGGCTATCCCTGGCCGAAATGGGGATGAAGTTAGAAAACAAGAGAATGGCAAAGAAGACTATGGTAAAGAAGCGACCTCTGTACTTCCAGAACACAGAGGTCGCCTGAGATGTATGCTCCTCGAAAAACAGAATTAATCCTCCCGCTCTTTCCATTTTTCTATGGTGGATAATTGTGAGGCAACACCATACAGATCAATACTACTTTCATCAAACTGAGTACGAAAATAGGCCAGGGAGGGAAGTGAAAACAGCCAGGCACCCAGTGCTAATTCATGTTCTTGATCCGCTACAAGCCCGGCATACACCTGTTTATCTCCCAGATAATTGGAATACATGAATGCGTAAATATATTGCATAAACTTGAGCACTGCTTCATCACCGGTGGTGGCATCCAGCCGGCAGAAATTATTTCGCCCATTCCAGGTTTCAGGAGAAATGATTTTATCCCCGTTTTCATCCAGTTGGGTTTTAAGATTAATTTTATACAGTTCCAGATCCGGTTCTCTCATAAAAATATTGTAGAGATCAAACAGAAAGGTGCTCTTATATCCGTCAATGGCTATCAGTAAAGCGTCATAATTTCCTTTTTTGATTTCTTCATTACTGACCGCAATTGCTCGGATCCGATTCTTAAATAATTGTCCATCGTTTAAAATTTCCAGCAATTCGGCATATTCTTCCCGATGGCCATAGTTCAAACAGGCAACAATCTTGATACTATCCGGTAAGATGGAAAGGTCCGGTTGAGCGTTATCTTTAATGGGCACAACAATTTCTTCATCCACATAATAACTGGAAGAAGGGAAAACGGAATAATTCAGATAGTCGTAATAGTTATCTTTGTTTCCTTTGTAATCCACAATATGTCTCTGTTGAGGGGTGTTGACTTTAAAAAATCTGTTAATGATTGCTTTATTGTTGAGTAATCTCCGCAATTGGATTCTCTGTTCCAGGTTAAGCCGCTGGGTGTTCATCAATACGGCGAAGAAGGTGGTACTGATGTTCGATTTGTAAAAGAAATCACTGGTATCCTCCAGAATGGGAGAGAGGCTCCCAAAGGGGGTACTGAGCAGCACGTTGATATTTCCGTTTTTTAATTCGGTGGTAAAGGTGCTGTTGTCAATGAAGGGTTTCAACTTGACATGAGGAATAGTTGCCAACCCTGAGGGGTTTTTAAAAAAATGGGTTATCGTCCCGGTGCGGGTTGTCGCCAGATAAGGACCGGTTCCGATATAATAATTTTCCGCTTCCAGGGGAGAATTTTGTGGGATGATTTTAAAAGAGAGAACCTCTTTCACATCATCTTCTGTCCAGATGCGATCTCCCTTAAAATGAAACCGAATCTCATTATTGTTATCCGGACCTTCAAAATCCCAGGAAGCAAGCGCCTGGGATACAAGAATGTAATCAGGAGAAAGACTCCCCAGTTCTTTGATCCGACGGAGGGTGAATCTCAGATCCTGGGCAGTAAAGAAAACATCCGTGGTCTGGGTGACAGTAACGTCATCATCATCGACATTTACATTATAACTGCTGTGCCATTTTTTCCGGGGTTTAAGCCGTACCGTTACCAGATTGTTTTCCAGATCAATGTCAATTAATTCTCCCAATCCATCTTCATAAACCACCCCACTGGGATTGGCGGAGATATTAAACAAACCATCAAAAAGTACCTCATCCAGCTTGTCTGATAAATCCACAGCATGGGGTAACTGGGGATCAATACGTGGTTTCTGGTGTTCGATATAAGGGATGACAATTTGCCCGGAAAGGTCTTTCCGTAATACAAACCATAAAATTCCAACCAGTACCACTACAGCTGTAACACCAATTATAATGTAACGATTCATAGGGCTTCCTTCCTCTTACTAATTTTTACGAATAATGGGTCGTTGGGCCATAATACTCACTTCCAGAATTTTATAAGCGGAGTACGTAAAACGTACTTCGAGGATATTGTCCCCGTGTTTATTCACCTGTAACGGGGTAATTAAACAGATATAATCATTATCCCGGGTGGGGGCGGTAATTGTAAATCGCCCTTCATTCTTCAGCAGTTTTCCATTCATGGTCATTTTATCATACCATTGACGATTGGCAGCAGATTTCGCCAGTTCCATGGGAAGTTTGATGTTGACATCCCAAACCGGAAATTGTGCATCGGTGGGAATTTGTATATTCACACGGAAAAGATATTCATTCTTTTCTTTCTGGGTGTCGTTAACCGGAACAACAAATATTCGACGATAGTTTTTGGGTTCATCAAGCACCTTGGGCACTTCCGGATCGATCTCGGCAATCATATTCCTGATTTTTTTATCGTTGCCCTGATAAAATTTCCCATGAGTTATAATCGCTTTCGCTTTTGCAACACCATTTTTGCGAAAATTCTGCACAAAATCTTGATACAAAGTTGCAATGGAAGTACGCGGGAACTGGTTAAATTTGTAGGAATTCAATTTATCCTGTAATGCTTTTTTCCGCTTGGCCAGAACCTGAGGACCTCCAGCAGAAAAACTAACTTCATACACCGGATTAAACACCGGATCCTGGTACATAGCCTCTACTGCCTGATAATTATCCTTGTTCACTTCGATAAATTCTTTAATCCGTTTTACAGATTCTCGTTCAATCGCTCTGAAAAGGCTGTCTTCATAAGCCTTTACTGCCAGTTGTTTTCTGCGAGAAATTTTGGAATAGTTTACAAAATTCCGATCCTGATGTAATGCTTTCAACCGCCGTTCCGCCGTTGCCCAGCTTTTTTTCTTCAGAGCGCGGGAAATAAGGTTCTTCTGCTGGTTCAGGGAACGCTGATCGAGATCCGGATATTGGTCCATTAAAAATTTTAGATCCTTATTGGAGAGCAACACGCCAATAATGCCACTATAATCATTGTCCTTTCG
>RFIL01000186.1 GCA_003695285.1 Calditrichota bacterium | reverse complement strand
CCTCTCCATCTGGTCATTTGCCTGGTCCCCGAATAGCAAACAAATCGTGTTTCAGGGAACCGATACCCCGCTCACTGATGATTCCTATATGTTTAAAAAAATCTACCAGATTTCCATTGAAGAAGGCATTCCCTCATTACTATGTAAAACAGAAGGGAAGCTGGGTCCCATGGCCTTTTCACCGGATGGAAATCATCTCGCTTATCTGGGTGCAGTAAGTTTAAACGATCCCTTAGCCCAGAGTTTGTTTGTGGTTCCTTCCAGTGGAGGAACTCCCAAAAACCTTACCGAAAATTTTGAAGGATCCGGTCATAATCTATACTGGTTAGATAATCATACGGTGCTTTTACTATCTACAGAGGGTGTTCAAAACACACTAAGGAAAGTTGATATCCGAACCGGGAAAATGAAACTAATCTACAGCAATGGCCCCATTATAACCAGCCTTTCCTTACATCGAAAAAGTGGGAAATTTGCAGCAATTGCCAATGCCCCAACTCACCCTTCGGAACTATTTGTCGGCACTGTCAAGAAAGGGCATCTCACACGATTGACTCATACCAATCCGGAGTTAAGAGAAATTAAACTGGCACGCCAGGAAGTCATCGAATGGGAAGGGGCTGATGGATGGAAGATACAGGGGATTCTTACTTATCCTTTACATTACCAGGAAGGGAAAAAATACCCACTGGCCTTACAAATTCATGGTGGCCCGGAAGGTGTGAGTGTCAATGGGTGGCGAACACGGGCTACTTATCCTGTCCAAATTTTAGCTGCCAATGACTACTTTGTCCTGGAACCGAATTATAGAGGAAGCGGAGGCAGAGGTGTTGCGTTTAGCAAAGCTGACCACGATGATCTGGGTGGAAAGGAATTCGAAGATGTCTTAGCGGGTATCGATCATCTGGTAAAAATGGGTTATGTGGATAATGAGCAGGTGGTTACCGGAGGTTGGTCTTATGGAGGTTATTTTTCAGCCTGGGCAGCCACTCGTCATAGCCAGCGATTTAAAGCAGCAGTGGTAGCCGCTGGACTCACGAACTGGATTTCTTTTGCCGGAACCACTGACATTCCTCATGAAATGTCCCTGGTTCACTGGAATTCTTACTGGCTGGAACAACGGGATCTCCATTGGGAACGCTCTCCTCTGTACCACATTCAGAATGCCAATACCCCCACCTTAATTGTGCATGGATTAAAGGATGAACGAGTTCATCCCGAACAAAGTCTGGAATTATACCAGGCTCTCAAATTGAAGGGGGTTCCCACGCGCCTCATCATGTATCCTCGTGAACCTCATGGGTTACGGGAAGTCCCTCATATGGTTCATTTTATTAATTCTGTGATTAGCTGGTTTGAAGAACATGTAAAGAAGAAAGCTGAACCTCACATGAATAAATATATTAATTAAGCACTAAAAAAAGGTGCTGTCAGAGAGAATTTCTCTATCTGACAGCACCTTTGATTGTGATGAGGGAACGAACAGGCTAAAATCACTAAAGAGAGTTCATCCTCATTGCTGCACAACTTACTTGGTCAACACCATGCGAATGCTTCTCAATTCCTGACTCCCTTTTAACACCCCAATATACACACCTGAGGGGAGTTGTTTTCCGTTATTGTTCTTCCCATCCCAGATGAATGCGTAACTTCCAGCCTGAAAAAATCCACTGGCAAGGGTGCGAACTTCCTGCCCTCTGATATTGTAAACAATCAGCTGGATATTATCAGCTGTGGGCAAAGAAAACTGAATTCGCGTAGAGGGGTTGAAAGGGTTGGGATGATTAGGATATAACTGGAACTCTCGGATTTCATTCGTCACCATAGGAGGTTCAACGCCGGTGAGAGAGATATTGACCATGGTTGAATCCCATTTTAATTGGGGATTTTTAAATCCGGCATTTACCCGATACATACCTTCCTGGGGTGCGGTTAAAGTAAATGGATTGTTACCGGTTTTATCAATAACATCCACAACGGTACCACTGGCATCTACCAATTCACCCGCAACCTTTTTTCCAGGAGTAACACCACTTACCGTTACCTCCACTGTCAAACCATTTGCAGCCACACTAACAATACCATCTTGTAAATTGTGGCAACCACCTCCACTGCATCCGGGAGCTGAGCCATTAAAAGAGGGCTTGGAAGCCGAAGCTGTGAATATTATTAAACCAACCGCTAACAACAGTGACAATACTACTCGCATCACAAACTCCTTTAATTTAAGTTTAACAATTCCCGAACCCCTGCCAATATTCATGCAAAGCAAGTACCAATTAGTCTGTTAATATCAAAATAGCTGTAATTCCATACAAAAAAGGGTACCTTTTCCACAATAGATTTTCAAAAGTGTATATTTTCAACACAATTTTGGTCAATTGAGAAATCTAGGGGGAAGATATCAAATAGAGCTGTGTGGTTTATTTTAAGACAAAAATGTTCATCCAAATTTGAGAAAAGATAGCAGAAAGTTTAAAGGGATAGGACCTCCCTCCTTAATCTATTCAGGAGGGAGAGAAGGGTTGTCACTTGAAATGAGGAGTTGAAGATTTCAGACCAACTAATCGGTTAGATTGGGTTTCATCATGGCATCGCGCAAAGCCCGAAACTCATTTCCCGGATACCAGTTGGGAAAACGAGTTTCCATACTTAATTGATAGCCCACACGAAACAACAAACGAATATCGTCGACAGCACCGGTTAAATCCCAGGTCTCAGGATCGTACTCATCAGAGGGTTTGTGGTAGTGATTTTTTACCCAATCATTTACTTGTTGCAATGTCCATTCTGCCCCTTTTGAGACGTGATCAATGCCCATCTTGGTGTAAAGTGCCGGCACACCTTTTCGGGCAAAACTAAAGTGATCGGAACGATAAAAGCCCCCTTTTTCTGGTTCCGGATCCGGTCGAACATAGCGCCCTTGCTCCTTCGCCGCCCGTTCTACATATTCGTCTAATTCGGAATTCCCTTTCCCAATGATGGTGATGTCTTTCATTTTTCCGAAAATATTCAGGGCATCCATGTTTAATACAGCCACCGTTTTATTGAGAGGAAAGACCGGATGTTCTGCATAGTATTTGGAACCCAGTAATCCTTGTTCTTCTGCCGTAACGGCCAGCAAAAGGATGGAGCGTTCCGGGGGTAACGGTGCCTTCAGAAAGGCTTTTGCCAGCTCCAATAAAGCGGCAGTACCAGTGGCATTATCCCGCGCACCATTCAAAATTTGATCCCCCTCCAGTTCAGGGCGAGTCCCGAAATGATCCCAATGAGCCGTATAGATGATGACCTCCTCCGGACGTTTATGTCCCGGAACAAGCCCCAGAACGTTGTTGGAGGTTGAACTTTTAATGGTATTGGTCATTTTTATTGAATAACTCGCATTTAATGGGATGGCTTTAAATTCAGGATGGGTTGCTGCTTCTTTCAAAGCCTGTAGATCCAATCCAGCACTCGTCAACAGTCGCTCAGCCGCATCCCTGGATAACCAACCTTCCAGAGCACAGCGGTTCATGTTTTTATTATCCGATTCCAGATAAAACTGCGATCCGGTCCAGCCGCCTTCAACCACCTCCCAGGGGTATCCGGCCGGCTCCGTTTCATGAATAATCATAATTCCGGTCGCTCCCTGTCGTGCGGCTTCTTCATACTTGTAGGTCCAACGGCCATAATAGGTCATGGCACGTCCATTAAACAGACTACTATCCCTTGTGGCAAAACCGGGATCATTTACCAGAACCACAACCGTTTTTCCTTTTACATCCAATCCCTTATAGTCATTCCAGCCATACTCGGGAGCCACGATCCCATATCCTGCAAATACTAGGGGTGAGTTTTCAACTCGTACTTCCGGTTGCATGCGACGGGTGATGGCAACATAATCCTTTTTCCAGCGCAAATCTAAATTTTGCGTTTCATTGATGGTTATTGTCAAATTAGAAGGCGGAGTAGTTACCATTTCTACCAGGGATACTTCCTGAAAATAACTATCACCATTTCCAGGTTGTACTCCCAGTTTCTGAAATTCCTCTGCCAGATAATGGATGGTCTTCTCTTCTCCGATTGATGAAGGCGCCCTCCCGGCAAACTCATCGGAAGAAATCACTTTTACATGTTGAGTATAACTCTCCAGATCAATTATCGCTGCTGCCTTATCCATTGTCACCTCAGTATTATCACTACATGCGCTTACAAAAAACATCACTATTCCTGCTATAAAAAACCTTTTCATCTGCTTTGCCTTATTGATGTTATTGGTTACCTGAATTGAAGGATGAACATAATCAAATTTTTTACAAAATCCAAATGACCGTTGGTCATGCATTGAGGATTTAACCAATTTTAACAAGAGGCAAAAAAGATCAGTTCACATTCCCTATCTATCTGTTTTGGTTCAGGTCATCTAATATATCCATAAACCATTTCGGTCGTCCCAGAATTCCATAAATGAGCAAGATAGCCAGGATGGGAATTGGGATAAAAATATCTACCAGTCCCAGTATAGCAATGATAAGAATCCATTCCGTTTGTTTCTTCATTGGTCTCCCTTTTAATGAGCTAAATCACCCCGGTACGAAGAAAGCCGCCGATCATCAATAACCGACGGCTTTCATTGTTCTTTTTCTCAAAAAATATTACTCAGCATCCATAAACGGATAGCGCCAGTCTTTTGGTGGTACCATCGTTTCTTTGATGGAACGCACCGACATCCAGCGGAGCAGATTCATGGCACTACCGGCTTTGTCATTGGTCCCCGATGCCCGACTCCCGCCAAAGGGTTGTTGTCCCACCACTGCGGCAGTGGGTTTATCGTTAATGTAAAAATTCCCTGCTGCGTTTCTCAGGGCATCTGACATTTTAATAATGGCTTCTCTGTCCTGGGCAAAGATAGCACCGGTTAACCCATACGGAGAGGTGTTATCACAGAGCTCTAACGTCTCATCAAATTTTTCATCCTCATAGACATAAATGGTTAACACCGGCCCAAAAATTTCTTCCTCCATCGTTTTAAAATGGGGATTAGTAGTGACAATGGTGGTAGGTTCAATAAACCACCCCTTGCTGCCATCATATCCACCACCGGTGATAAATTCTGCTTCACTGGAATTTTTTGCATAATCGATGTAGCTGACAATACTTTCAAATGCAGCCTTATCAATCACAGCGGTCATAAAGTTGGTAAAATCCATGGGATCGCCCATTTTGATTTCCTTCACCTGTGCCACGTATTTGTCTTTGAACTCCGGCCAGATGGAACGCGGGATGTACATCCGGGAAGCAGCCGAGCACTTTTGCCCCTGATATTCAAAAGCGGCGCGTAAGGCAGCCACCACCAGGGCATCCACATCAGCGGTTTTATGGGCAAAGATGAAATCCTTACCCCCGGTTTCACCAACAATGCGAGGATAATATTTATAATTTGCAATATTTTCTCCAACGGTCTTCCACATGGCTTGAAATGTGGCTGTGGAGCCGGTAAAGTGTATTCCCGAGAGGTGGGGACTATTCATAGCCGGGGTTCCTACCTGCCCACCGGATCCGGGCACAAAATTTATCACTCCTTTGGGTAATCCTGCCTCTTCCAGCAATTTCATGATAAAATAAGCTGAATAGACGGCACTGGAAGCCGGTTTCCATAAAGCGACATTCCCGACGATTGCCGGGGAAGTGGGTAAATTACCAGCGATGGAGGTGAAATTAAAGGGGGTCACAGCAAAAACGAATCCTTCTAAAGGCCGATATTCCATGCGATTCCACATTCCCCGTGGAGAGTAGGGTTGATCGGCCATCAATTGGGTCATATAGTAAGAGTTAAATCGCCAGAAGTCGATTAGCTCACAGGCGGAATCAATTTCTGCCTGAAAGACAGTTTTAGATTGTCCTAACATGGTGGCGGCATTCAGGGTTGAACGCCAGGGACCCGCCAATAAATCGGCCGCTTTTAAGAAAATAGATACCCGATGTTCCCAGGGCATGGTTGCCCAGATTTTCTGCGCCTCCAGAGCGGCTTCAATGGCCATGTTCACTTCTTTTTCCCCGGCTTTGTGATAAACCCCCAAGGATACGGAGTGGTCATGGGGCACTTTCAGCTCACCGGTGTTTCCAGTTTTAATCTCTTCGCCTCCAATAATTAAGGGGATTTCAATTTGCTGAGATTTCATTTCCTGTAACTTAGCTTTCAGCTCTGCTCTTTCAGGAGTTCCCGGAGCGTATGATAAGATCGGCTCGTTTTGTGGTTGAGGAACTTTAAAGTAGGCATTCGACATGGTTCACCTCCGATGTTTATTTATTTCGTGAATTGTAAGGTTTTAAGCTCTTTTTAAACAACGAATAGTTTAGGATTTTTAACAAAAGATGTCAAGGTAATTTGAAGATGGTCACGGAAAGCAATTCACCCCGATTCTTGCAGAATAAATTTTGATTTTCTACATTTCATCTTCATCCGTTGGGAGTACATCGTTACGTCCTCTTGTGGATAACCGGGAAGGAAATTTCCACTGGCCTAACAGAGCAAAACTATTTTCTCAACTCGAATGACGGAGACTGTAGATTTCAATATTTTTTATTCTTGATTTATTGTATATTAAACCGTTAAAGAAAAACGGATACCGGAAAGGAAATGCATGTTTACGGCTTCTAATCTTCCCACACTGAACGCTGTGTTTAACGGGCTCAGTTTTGTTTTTTTGTTTAGTGGTTATCGTTTTATTAAACAAGGGAATCGACAGGCACACAAGAAATGTATGATTGCTGCGCTCATTTCATCATTTCTGTTTTTAACCTCATATTTGATCTATCACTATCAGGTAGGTTCGGTCGCTTTCACCGG
>RFIL01000185.1 GCA_003695285.1 Calditrichota bacterium | reverse complement strand
TTGTCAAGGATGCGTAAGGATACGGCATCATCATAATCTTTGGCATCTTCCGGATCGACGGTGAAGACGATTTCATCACGTAAGTCCAGTCGCTCTGCAAGTTCTTCCTCTGTAATCCGGAGTTGCATTTTTTTGGCTTCCTTTTCCAACTCCTCTTTAAAACTGATATCCAGGCCATACCCCATGGCAACTGAGGCCACATCCACCCCGGCTTCATCCGGATACCCCAGGACTTCGATAATCCGAGCTTCCGGGTTGAGCATGGTGGAATCCCATCGGGTCAGCTCTACCACCACCTTTTGCCCGTCTTTGGCATCCCCCGCCATCTGATCCGGAATGAAAAAGTCACGGTAGATTTTGGGATTATCCGGAACCACAAAGCCGTAATAATCACTTTTGTGATAGGTTCCCACAAAACGTTCCCGCGCCCGGGAAAGGATTTTGGTTACCCGACCCTCTTTGTTTTTGCCCCGGGAAACCCCGAATAATTGCACTTCCACCAGATCCCCATCCAGGGCGGTGTTTAAATTTTGAGCCGAAATGAAAATGTCTTCAGATGTTCTTTCGTCACTGACAAAAGCAAAGCCTCGTCGGGTCATCTGTAGTGTACCCTGAACCTTTTGCAGAGTAGAGGTTAAGGTGTATTTGCCTCCTTTGACTTTTACAATCTTGCCTTTCCGCAATAGCTGGGTTATTGCCTCGCGATAGAGATGATAATCGGCTTTATGTACTCCCAGTGCTCGGGAAATCTCTTTCCGTTTGTAGGCTTTACCTTTTTTCTTTTTTAAAAATTCCAGAATCCGTTTTTCAAAATGATTCTTGTTTTGATTTTTGTTTTTCATAGTTTCCATTGTTGTTTCTTATGTTTTTATTAATTGTTGATTTCGTTAACCAGCGGATCCTTACTCAGGATCACAATTCGTTCAATTCCCTGCAAATCTTTTTTGATTTGGGAATGAAAGTGAAAATTTTTGAAGATGCTGACCACCTTCCTGGCCTGGTCAAATCCCACTTCCAGAAAGATTCGACCGTGTTGATCTAATATCTCTTGCACCACTTCCGCTAAGTGGTGATAAAACCTCAGCCCATCTTCTCCCCCATCCAGAGCCAGACGAGGTTCATAGCGTTTTACTTCTTCCGGTACCGTCTCCCAATCCTTGCCCGCAATATACGGTGGATTGCTTACAATGATGTTAAAATGGTGTTGCAATTGGGTGTATTTTTCAAAAAAATCGCCTTCTACAAATTGAACTTCCACCCCGTTCAGTGTGGCATTTTCTCTGGCCAGGGCAATCGCATCGGAACTGCGGTCCATTGCCCAGACCTGAGCCTCTGGAAGAAGCTTAGCCAGGGCAATGGCAATACATCCGCTACCGGTGCCCACATCCAGGATGGTGGGTGGATGAGAAAGGGTTCGGGCAAATTCGATTACCGAATCAGTCAACACCTCGGTTTCCGGTCGCGGGATTAACACAGCCGGTGTTACCCGGATGGGAAGTCCCATAAACTCCGTATGCCCCAGGATGTATTGTACCGGCTCATGTTTCGCCCGCCGCCGAACCATTTCCCGAAACCGATCCCGTTCCTCCATGGTCAGAATCCGCTCAAATTGTAGATAGAGCTCGATCCGGCGACAACCCAGTACTTCAGCCAGAAGTAGCTCGGCGCTGAGACGAGCATCAATGATATTTTTGGTTTTAAAAAATTGGATGGTCCAGTTAAGGATCTCTTGTACGGTCCAGATCTTATCCATTCGCTTGCAAAGGCTCGCTTTCCTTCAATCGTTCTGCCTGTTCGGCAACCTGAATTTCATCAATGAGCATATCCAGGTCACCTTCCATGATCTCCTCCAGGCGGTAGAGGGTCAGGTTGATACGATGATCCGTGACTCTCCCCTGAGGGAAATTATAAGTCCGAATTTTTTCACTACGATCACCACTGCGAATCATGCTGCGCCGCTGGCTCGAAAGGGATTCCTGTTGCTTTCGGAGTTCCATGTCATACAGCCGCGCTTTCAATACCTTCATGGCTTTGGCTTTGTTCTTCAACTGGGATTTTTCATCCTGACAGGATACGGTTAACCCGGTGGGGAGATGCACAATTCTCACTGCAGAGTCAGTGGTGTTGACATGCTGTCCCCCATGCCCGGAAGCACGAAACACATCAATTCGTAAATCATTGGGGTTGATCTCCACCTCCACATCATCCACCTCTGGCAACACCACCACCGAAGCAGCGGAAGTGTGAACCCGTCCCTGAGATTCGGTCTCCGGTACCCGCTGTACCCGGTGAACTCCGCTTTCAAACTTCAATCGACCGTACACCCCTTTGCCAGTGATGGAGAAAATGATCTCCTTGAAACCGCCCTGTTCACCGGGATTGGCACTGAGAATTTCGATTTTCCATCCCTTTTTTTCACAATATTTGGAATACATCCGAAAGAGGTCACCGGCAAAAATGGCTGCTTCATGACCACCGGTTCCGGCCCGGATTTCCATGATGGTGTTTTTGGTGTCGGTGGGATCCGGGGGAATTAACAGTTGTTGCAATTCCTTCTCCAGAGCTTCCCGTTGTGTTTCCAGTTCCCCGTATTCCTCCTTTGCCAGCTCGCGCATCTCCTCGTCATCGCTTTCTTCTAACAATGACCTGGCTTCATCCAGTTGGGTGAGAACCTTACATAATTCCCGGTATTTGTTGACGATTTCCTCCAGTTCGGAATACTCACGCGCCAGAGCGGTGTATTTCTCATGATCCGCTGCAATTTCCGGATCTGCCATTTGCTCGGCGATCCGTTCAAATTTTTCTTCAATGTCTTTTAATTTTTCTAACATATTCCACACCTTTTATGATGCTTCACTGACAGCCTGTGCTTGTGGCAGCATATATTCATAGGGTTCGTTGCGTGCTGCTTTCAGAGCAATGATGGCGACCTCCAGCATGCTATCATCGGGCTCCTGGGTGGTAATCCTTTGTAGAGCCAGCCCGGGAGCAATGAACAATTTAACCAGCGGATGGTCAGGTTTCCTGGCCGATGCTTTGATTAATTCATAAGAAATTCCCCCCACCACCGGAACCAGCGGCAAATGGGTAATCAGCCGAATGAATAAATTGATTTTTCCATACCAGAGCATGATCAGTGAGTCCAGAACGCTGAAAAACAACAACGAGGCCAGCAAGACCATTACCAGAAAGCTGGTTCCGCACCGGGGATGGAGCCGGTTCTGTTTTCGTGCATTCTCTACGGTTAAATCCAGCCCTTTTTCAAAAGCATAAATGGTTTTGTGCTCGGCACCATGATATTGAAATAGCCGCTTCACATCTTTCATCAATGAGATCAGGTAGATGTATGTTAAAAAGAATGTGATTCGAATGAATCCCGCTACCAGGTTGAAGGCAAAAGCATCCTTCTCGAGATTGAACAAATGGGTTGTAAGGATCAGCGGCGATGCAAAAAACAAGGCCAACCCGATAATCAGCGCGATAGAGATGGAAAAAAACGCCGACAGGGTGCTCATCCCATCCTTCTGCTTTTTGTTCTTTTTCTTCTTCCCTGGATTTTTAGCTTCTTCCGCTTCCTGGGCATCTTTCATGGCCACATCTGCGGAAAAATTCAAATGTTTGATTCCCAGAATCATGACCTCAATCAGGGTGATGGCACCTCGCAGAATGGGAATATTCAACCATTTTTTCTGCTGGATGAGGGATTGATACTCCTGAATTTTGAGTTCTACACTTCCGTCACTGCGGCGAACAGCGGTTGCCAGCCGCTCCGGAGAGCGCATCATGACTCCCTCAATAACCGCCTGCCCCCCGATGGGCATGATTTTTTCTTCTGTACTGATCTGATTCGTTTCTTGTTTCATTTAAACTCCCTGAAAAGGTTTAAACCTACATCCCTGTATTTTGATGGGTAATAATAAAAAACGGAATACCCCACCTTCACCGGGCATCCCGTTTTTCAATGGTGTTAAAAAATGGTGCTAACGACGGTCACCATATTTTTTCAAGAATTTCTCCACACGTCCGGCAGAGTCTACCAACTTTTGTTTACCGGTAAAAAATGGATGGCATTCGGAACAAATTTCCACATGCAAATTATCCACCGTCGCCCGGGTCTCAAAAGTGTTTCCACAGGCACAGGTAACCTTAGTCAGTTTGTATTCCGGATGAATTCCTTTTTTCATGATATACTCCTTTCTACAGCACACGTTTTATCTTCACGCATTCAAAAATTATAGCATAGTAAAATATGCTAAAAGAGATAAAAATGCAAGGAATCTGTTAAACAGGTTCCTGTGTTTAATGCAGATGCTCCCGGAATGGTTCCCGGAGACTATCTTCCATCTCAGGCTTAAGAGCTCATACTATCGAGGAACTCATCATTGTTTTTGGTGTTACGCATCTTGTTAAGTAAGAATTCCATGGCTTCAATGGGATTCATTTCATTTAACAGCTTGCGTAAAATCCAGACACGAGAAAGTTCCTTTTTGCTGAGCAGCAATTCTTCTTTTCGGGTTCCGGAACTGTTGATGTCGATAGCCGGGAAGATACGACGATCGGCCAGACGACGATCCAGCACAATTTCCATGTTACCGGTTCCTTTGAATTCTTCAAAGATCACCTCATCCATCCGTGACCCGGTTTGTACCAGCGCCGTGGCAATAATGGTTAAGCTACCACCCTCCTCGATATTCCGGGCAGCTCCAAAGAAACGTTTGGGACGGTGTAAGGCGTTGGAATCCACACCACCGGAAAGGATTTTACCACTATGGGGCACCACCGTGTTATGGGCTCGTGCCAGACGGGTAATACTATCCAGCAAAATCACCACATCTTTCCTGTATTCTACCAGACGTTTGGCTTTTTCCAGCACCATATCCGCCACCTGTACGTGTCTTTCCGGCGGCTCATCAAAGGTGGAGGAAATCACTTCCGCTTTAACATTGCGTTCCATGTCAGTGACCTCTTCCGGGCGTTCGTCAATCAACAGTACAATAGGGATAACCTCGGGATGGTTTGTGGTAATCGAATTGGCAATTTTTTGCAGAATAACGGTTTTACCGGCACGAGGCGGAGATACAATCAAACCCCGTTGCCCCTTACCAATGGGGGTTAAAAGATTCATAATCCGCATGGTATATTCTTTGGGGCTAACTTCCAGATCCAGCCGCTCAACAGGATAAATCGGAGTCAGGTTGTCAAACAGGGTAATTTCTTTTTTCTTCTCAGGGCTCTCAAAATTGACTGCTTCCACCCGTAACAGGGCGAAGAAACGCTCGTTGTCCTTAGGAGGTCGAATCTGCCCGGATACGGTATCTCCGGTGCGTAAATCGAAGCGCTTAATCTGAGAGGGGGATACGTAGATATCATCAGGGCCAGGCAGATAATTAAATTTGGGAGAACGAAGAAACCCATATCCATCGGGCAATACCTCCAGGACACCCTTGGAAAATATTAACCCTTCCTGAGCAGTTTGTTCTTCCAGGATTTTAAATATCAACTCCTGTTTCTTTAACCCGGAAGTCCCCTGGATACCCAGTTCCTGAGCAATTTGATTCAATTCGGAAATTTTTAGACCCTTTAGTGAATCTAAATCTAACATAATTACATCACCTCTTTTTAATTAATTTGTTTTTGGAAATTTTTTTTCTGATTTGTTTTCAAGAAATGCCTCACTCAATTCATGAGGTAGGAGAGGATCTTGGAAGTTTTTACCTTTTTAAAACGCTGCGGAATGTAAGGATTTGTCTCATAAAAAGCAACTTGATTTTTTGTTTTTTTGTTTTCCCTCTCTACCTTCTCATGGTTATGATGATTGCTTCGAAAAATATTGTAACGCTTCACCGGCCAGGTAATGAGAACCAATAATCAGCCACAGTGTCTTTTTATCTCTGGATGCTTCTATTACCGAACATACATCTGAAAGGGAATTTAATTCCTCCGATTGGCCATCATTAGAACGAATTGCCTTTGAAAATTGTTCCGCGGATAATGGTTTGCCGGCTTTCAATTGAACATAGTAAACCGCAGCACATTTTTTTAATAACCGGGCAATTGCTTTATAATCTTTATCCTGTTGTAAAAAAGTAAACACTTTGATGTGTTCTGGCGAATAGAAACGGTGCAAAAACTGCAAGGTTCGTTGAAATCCATGAAAATTATGTGACACATCAACAATTATCGGGGGGGTGTCACTGACCATCTCCAATCGTCCTCTCCAACATGTTTGTTGAATGCCCCGTTGAATCGCCTCTGAAGATATCTCCATTTGGGAGGAAAGCTCATGAATCACGGCACAGGCTAATGTTAAATTATCGATCTGATAATCCCCTGCTAATGGAAAATGTATGTTGGCAAATTGATGATTCCCAATCTTGAGATCGCAGAAGGTTCCCTTTAATGTAAATTGATGTACGTGACATTGAACATTATCGTAAGAATTTATCAGACTTGAGTTGTTTTTTTGGCAGACATTCTTGAGAACTTCTAATACCCCAGGGTGTTGATTATTGGTAATACAAGGAACCCCGGATTTAATGATTCCTGCTTTTTCTCCGGAAATTTTTTCCAGTGTGTCTCCAAGATATTCCTGGTGATCAAAATCAACCGGAGTAATGACCGTAAGCAGGGGATTAACAATATTGGTAGAATCGAGTCGCCCGCCCAGGCCTGCTTCCACAACAGCGATATCCACCTTTTCTTGAGCAAAATGGTGAAATGCCATGGCGGTGGTCACCTCAAAGAATGATGGTTTTATTTTCTCAATCGTCGGTATTAACCGTTCGGCAACTTCCAGGACAGTTGTCTGAGGAATACCGATACCGTTCACCCGGATTCGTTCTCGAAAATCCACCAGATGGGGAGAGGTATATAAGCCCACTTTATATCCTGCTTGCTGCAAAACAGAAGCAATAATGTTGGCGGTGGAGCCCTTTCCATTAGTACCTGCGATATGGATGGCCGGAAATTTGAGATGAGGATTCCCCAGAACCTGACAGAGGGTTCGAATATTATCCAATCCCCACTTAATTCCTCCCCGCTGAAGCTGGAAGAGGTAAGGGATAAGTTCATGGTAATTTAAAGTATTCTTTTTCATGAAAACACTGTAATCATCTTCTTCTTTTCCGAATTGGCATCAATTATAGTTTGGTGAGATACGGATAAACAAGGTAAAAGATAAATCAAAACGGACTTTATATTTTCAATCTTGTCTAAATCCTGAATCCTCAATACATTTCAACGTTTCATGGGATTCGTTGGTCATCACAAAAAGAGACAAATGATTCAACAGCTTTCGTTTTGTTCAAATATCCATCTTTCACCTTTTTTATTTCTACCCTTTGTGTATGAAAAATTTATTCAACTTGACTTAATTCACCAAGATATGGAGGTTGTAATGAGATTAATTACTCTGCAACTTAGTATTCTGCTCCTCCTGACTCCCTTGCTTCATGCTGGCACTTCGGAGGAGAGCATCTTTCCTTACAATTATCAAACCCACACACTTTCCAATGGTCTCAAGGTGATCCTGATTCCCATGGAAGGCAGCGGATTGGTCGCCTATTATACGATCGTGCGCACAGGAAGTCGAGATGAATGGGAACCGGGGCGGAGTGGTTTCGCTCACTTCTTTGAGCACATGATGTTCCGAGGTACTGAAAAATACCCAGGAGATGTGTATAACCAGCTGGTAACGGAGATGGGCGCAGATGCCAATGCTTATACCACCGATGATTATACCTGTTACTACCTGGTGGTACCCAATAGGTATCTGGAAAAGGTAGTAGAGCTGGAAAGCGATCGTTTTCAGAATTTAAAATATGAGGAGAGTGATTTTCGTACCGAAGCGGGAGCGGTGTACGGGGAGTTTCGGAAAAATCGTACCAGCCCCTGGTCTATCGCCTACGAAGAAATGCTCAACCTGGCCTTTACCCGTCATACCTATAAGCACACCACCATCGGCTTTGAAGAGGATATCAAAAACATGCCCAACTTGTATGAATACAGTTTGAGCTTTTTTCAGCGCTATTATCGACCGGAAAATGTGGTGCTACTCCTGGCTGGTGATTTCAATCCAGAGACCGCATTGAAGATGGTGGAAGAAAAATATGGAAATTGGGAATCGGGATATGTTCCCCCCAGAATAACCCCTGAACCTCCGCAAAAGAAAGAGCGGTTCAAGGAAGTTTCCTACGCCGGACGCACCCTTCCCATCCTGTGGATGGCCTACAAAGGCGATGCTTTTGACCCCACCGATAAAATGGTGGTCTCTGCCTATTTGCTGGGACAACTGGCTTTTGGAGAAAATAGTGAGATTTACAAACGCCTGGTCATTCGAGAACAGAAAGTACAATTCATCACCGGAGAATTCGGATTTTCTCGTGACCCGAAACTATATTCGATTATCAGCATGGTAAAAAATGAAAAAGACCTCCCCTATGTTCAAAAAGTTGTGGATGAGACCATTCAAAAGTTTCAAAACGAGAAGGTCTCGGAAGAGCGGTTGGAAAAAATCAAGAAACGGTTACGTTACGGCTTTTTGATGAGGTTGGATACTCCTGATAATGTCGCATCCAGCCTGGCTCGGTTTATTGCTCTGACTGCTGACTTGAAAGCTGTGGATCAATTATATGCCACAATGAGTACCATAACCCCTGATGATATTTTAAAGGCAGCACAAAAATATTTACAAAAAAATCGTCGCACGGTGATAATAGTAAAGGGAGAATCACAATGAAAATCATACATTTTATCCTCCTGACAGGTCTTTCCGTTCTTATATTTTTTAGCGGATGTCAAAAAAAGGCAGAAAACATGGTACTTCTACCGGTAAAAGATGATCCCACCATTTCTTTTCGGATTTTGTTTACGGTGGGTTCTCAAAATGACCCGGAAGGAAAGGAAGGATTGGCTGCACTCACCGCGGCATTGATCAGCGAGGGGTCCACCCAAAAGCATTCCTATGAAGAAATTCTGGAGCTTCTCTACCCCATGGCGGCTTCAATATCCTCTCAGGTGGACAAAGAGATGACCGTCTTCTATGGCCGCACTCATAAGGACAATCTTGATGACTATTACACCCTTTTTAAAGAAGTTCTCATGGAACCGGCATTCAAGGAAGAGGATTTCAAACGGGTCAAGGATGAGTTGTTGAATTATGTTCAACGCACCTTGCGGTATGCTCAGGATGAAGAACTGGGTAAAGAGGTATTGTATGAATATATTTTCGAGGGCACTCCTTATGAACATCTTGAGGAAGGACACGTCTCCAGTTTGCAATCCATTACTCTGGAAGATGTGAAACAATTCTATCAACAACATTATACTCGGGCGAATCTGCTTATCGGCCTGGGCGGAGGTTATGATGAAACTTTTGCTCAACAGGTTGAAAACGATTTTATGGCATTGCCGGAGGGGGTGAAATCTAAGGTTGCCCC
>RFIL01000024.1 GCA_003695285.1 Calditrichota bacterium | reverse complement strand
GTATTGGGTTCACTGATTCATCGAACCACTATCGAAATTTTTTGTCGGGTGTTTCATGCCCTCTACAGTGGTTCCGGTGAAAATATTGATGCGATCCGACTGGCTGCTGAGGCTTGTGGGAATCGTTACATTGAGCATCAGATTAAAAATGTTGCCATCCCGATGATGTTAACCAAAGGAAAAGGACTGGTTCAGGCATTCGAAGCCAGCCAGGTTTTTACCCGGATGGCTCTGGCGCGTTTCCATTCCGGTGCTGAAACCGGCACCGTGAAAATGGCCGCTTTACAAATAGCAAATTACTATGAAAACGAAACCACTTTTAAACTAAAAAACACCATCGAGGTCATCCAACTTACCATGGCAATGGTAATCACCGTCGTTGTGACCGCATTAACTTTATTGTCTTCGGAAACGGCAATGGTCAGTCCGAAGATGCCCTTTTAGGCATTTGAGAAGAATGGATTCAAAATATGGCAGTTCAGTAGCGACGTGAAGAATCGGGTCAATTGAGAGGTCTAATGAATTTAAATCCAAGAGGGTCGGCGTGAGCGAAGTTGTTCAGGACAATCAATATAATCTGGGAATGTCACTAGTCCGGCGGAAGGTTGTGGATTTTGAGACGCTGGAACAGGCACTCAAAATGAAGCAAAAAGGCGGTTCCCATGCTCATAAATCGCTGGCACAGATACTGGTGGGAGAGTTTGGTGTAGACCACAATAAAATTTACAGTGAGCTGGCTGATCTCTATGGATTCAAAAAGATCAATCTCGCCGAGGAGGTTATCGATGAGAATCGGTTGGATTTCATCCGCAAACTTTGGGAAAAACTGCCGGAGAATATCCGCAATATCATGGAGCACGAAAAGCTCCTGATTTTCAAGCAGACCACCGATAACCCTCCCAAATATGTTTTTGTAGCAGTCGATCCCACCAGTCGGGTGATTCCTTCCATAGCCCGTGCGGTGGGTGCTCCCCGATATGAGACCTATTACATCAGTCCATCCGATTATGACAATCTATTAACCAAGATATTCCCTCCGGAAAATGAGTATTTAAAAATGCTGGAGGAAGCGGGAATAGAGCTTCAGGAGGAAGAAGATTCTGAAGATGACGCTCTCGATGAAGATGATCTGGAATCGGAAATCAATAAGAGTGTTCTGGTTAATCTGGTTGAAGGGATGCTGATTGAAGCGGTGCGCCAGGGAGCCAGTGATATCCATATTATCCCCAGTGATGCTCGTACCAGCGAGATAATGTTTCGCATCGATGGGAAGCTCCGTCCCTGGCCCCTTCCTAAAAAAGTTCGCCCGGAAGCATTAGCTGCTGTGGTCAAAGATCGTTCCAAAAACATCGACCGCTTTGAGCGCGAAATGGCCCAGGATGGTTTTATCCAGCGGGAAATTGACGGACACTGGATTCGATTCCGGGTTTCAGTCATCCCTATTGTCAGCAAGGATTATCAACATAAGCTGGAAAGTATTGTTCTACGGGTGCTGGATGATCGCAAAGTGATTACCGATCTGGATAAGCTGGGATTTCAGGGAAAAGCCAAAGAATCCTTTATAAAAGCTATTTCCAAACCTCAGGGGATGGTTATCCTGACCGGACCGACCGGAAGCGGTAAATCCACCACCCTGATTGCAGCCTTACACTACATCATGCGTCCGGAAATCAATGTATTAACCGTTGAGGACCCGGTGGAATACATCATCCCCGGTGCCCGACAGATTAAGATTGGACCCAAGAATAATTTTGAACAGGCCATGCGCACCATCCTCCGACATGATCCGGACGTGGTGATGGTGGGAGAAATGCGGGATAAAGAAACCGCAGAGATTGCCATCAAAATGGCCAATACCGGCCACCTGACATTTTCTACCCTGCACACCAATGATGCTCCCAGTGCTGTCTCTCGTTTGTATAAAATGGGGGTTGAACCGTTTCTCATTGCCTATGCCATCAATATCATCATCGCTCAGCGCTTAATCCGACGCTTATGTGATAAATGTAAAAAACCCATGGAAGATCTGGATCCGGCAATCCCTCTCACCCTGGGATTTACCGAAAAAGAGATCCAGGAAACTGTGTTCTACGAGCCGGTGGGTTGCTCTTCCTGTCATGGGGGCTACAAAGGTCGAATCGCCATCCATGAGGCATTATATTTTAGCAAAGCGATACGCTCTCTTATCTTCACAGCCGGTAGTGATATCAACGAGGAAGCCATCCGTAATCAGGCAATTAAAGAGGGGATGTTGACCCTTCGTGCTGCGGCCAGGGAACGGGTTAAGCAGGGCATCACTTCCCTGGAAGAAGTGGCACATGCAACCCAGGAGGATTAACCATGAGTATGGCTCAAACGTTAATGACCTTTGCCGCCTTTACTCTTTTAACCATTTCGGTGCTTAACATGAATCGTTATCTGGCTCAAAGCGACATTGACCTAGCCCAGAACCGTTATAAATTAGAAGCCCTTTCTTTGCTGAATTCTTACATAGAACAGGCCAATGCGTACTATTTTGACGAAGCTTCCACAGATACCCTTACCGAAAAGAAATTATCTGATTTTACCGCCCCCAACAATCT
>RFIL01000184.1 GCA_003695285.1 Calditrichota bacterium | reverse complement strand
AATGAAGATTAGTAAAGCAGATCAGGAAAAAGAATATCAGCAAATTAAAAAATTACTGGATGATATACCAAAAATGAGCCGGGAAAACCTGTTTGCAGTGTATGGTTACATTGCCGCTTTTTTTGAGATGGGATATTTAAGCCGCGAACACTTAGAAAAATTACTGAAACAGCTACCACTGACGGCGGATGATACGGATGAGATATTGTTGTGAAACGTGAAAATTGAGCCGAATAACCTTTTTGGGATCGAGTTCCATTAACACAAAGATTGAAACGATATGTTTTGAAACTGGAAACTTGATGCTGGGAAGGTAGGAAACGGCATCCCGGTAGTAAAGGAATGAAAATTAGGCGATTAGGCTATAGGCTGTTAGACTGTTAGGTTTGCCACTCCCGTCTGTCAAAAAAATGTATTGAATCAAAACAGTTGTGTCTTTTTTAGGCATTCATGATTAGTGCAATTATCAAAACACATGCTGTTGCTAATTTCCGGAAACCGAATTATATTGTTCCCTTAATCATTTAAGAGGGGGTTGTATGATTGATTTTTTAGCAGGTTTAGGTATCATTCTTTTAATTGGTATGTTTTATTGGTGGATTTATAAAAAAGGTAGTGAAGGTGGAGGCACCGGTATTCTCTAATGATGCTTGCAAGAAAAGTGTCATAAATACCTGTCTCCAAGCCATCACCCTAAAGCATTCCATTTTAGACCATGCCACTTTTTGCATGTTACCATTCACCGAGGTAGGGAGCAATAAATCATGTGTGGGAACGAGTTCCACAGACCCGGGGATTGAAAAATAGTCTTTGAAACTGGAAACTTGATGCTGGGGAGGTGGGAAGCGGCATCCCGGGATCAAAAGATGGAATTCAGGCAATCAAGCCATAGACCTTAGATTGTTAGGTTTGACATTGGCTCTCATAAAACATAAATTGAATTCGGTATCGAACCCTAAAACGTGATGAATAAAATCTAAAATGTTGATGAGCCCCTTTCATAAATCTCTGTTTGTACCGAGAATTAGGTGAATATGAGAGTTCTAAAATGGATTAGTGCCAGTAAATTGAATAGGCACCAGGGATAATTTAGTTATTCCAACAGACGGATTTTAGGATGTCCCCCTTTTAATAATTTTTTATTGGTGTCCCACCAAAGAATTTACATGGTTTATCCTCTCTTTATGATGTGCTTTTTTCGAAAATCAATTTTTTCACTGGAAATTATTATACCAATTCTGTATTATTTAATACATATCACGTATTGAATTTTTACTCCAAATAATTTCTACAAAAGGCGCAGAATTGGGATGGAAAAATTAGCCCGATTGTTAAAAATCTGGAAACTGTGTAAAGAGAGGCCTCGCAATGTCCCTGAATTAGCACGCTTATGTCATGTTACTGAGCGGACGATTTATCGTGACATTAAATCTTTGGGAGAAATCGGTGTTCTAATTTCTTATAGTGATAAAGGTTACTATATCATCGAAGAGGAGCCTTTGCCCCAGTTAAATTTCAATGACAAAGAAAAGCTGGTGCTGGCAATTGCTTTACAAACTTTGCCTCTCCATTTAGACAGAGAACTGGAACAGTTGGTCAATTCGGCATTTCACAAACTTTTCACACATCCTCCTCAAGCGGAAGGAATTATCATCGATGAAAAATTACCCGTTACCAAAGCGCATGTGTTTACCAGATTACAAAAGGCTATTAATGAGTGCCGGAAGGTGACCCTGGTGGAATATATAAAATTGACCAATGAGATCGTCCGTGATAGGATTGTGGAACCCTACCTGCTGGTGTATCGGGAACATGATTGGTATCTGGTTGCCTGGACCCCTATCCGGAACGGTTTTCGAATTTACAGGACAAACCGAATTGTCAAACTTCGACTAGAAATTGACACTTTCGAACGACGACCTTTTGATGCGGAAGCATTTTTTAAAGGGAGTCTGGGGATAATGGTGGATAGACCTCAACATGTAGTGATTCGTTTTACAGGACTGGGAAAAGAAATTATAAAAAAAGATGGTCGTTTTTCTAAATCGGAAATGCAGGAGGAAGGAGAATCGCTGATCCTTAATACAGTCATTAATGGAGAAGCCCAATGGCTGCGCTGGTTGGTCGGTTTTGGCAATGAGGCAGAGATTCTCGAACCTCCGGAACTACGGGAGAAAGCTATCCGCATGTTGAAGGAAGGGTTGCAGCGGTATGGGGAGTTGGGGTGAGCAGTGGAGTGGTGAGTGGTGGAGCGGTAACCGGTGAGACGAATTGGTGTTTGTTGGGAGATAAAGGAAAAATTCTTAGTTAAGCAAATTTTTTGTGACCGGGATTGTCAGGGGGGGAGTTTATATTTTGTAGAAATTTGCAAGGAGAAACGAACATGTTTCGACCCCTCATACCTTACATGCGATGGGAATTGGTTCCAGAAGAACCGAATGATTACAGTGCTCATTTTCTACGGGGAGCAATTGCGGCTCGCTATCGCGATTGGTGGGTGTTTCATCAACACTTCGGAAAACAGAATATCTATCGTCATCCACTGGTACAATATAAATGTATTGATGGGATATTGATGGTTGTCGGATTAAGCATGGGGGCAGAGTTATTAGAAGCACTTGAGCCTCCTAATGAATTGATACTGAATGGGATATTAGTTAAATTCAGAGAGGTTCGAAAAGTTGTT
>RFIL01000001.1 GCA_003695285.1 Calditrichota bacterium | reverse complement strand
GTGGAAGGCAGCATATCCCTCAGCCCGAGGGTTATTCATCTCTGGGGTGGGTTAGGATTTACACTAGAATAAAAAGTCATCTGAATTGGTCAAAAACTTTTGAGAAATGAAAGGAATTATGAATAATCCTTGACTTGGGACTATGGTCCGGTCCTTAAATTACCACGAATCCCCAGTAAAGAGAGATGAAATGTTATCTGCTCCATAAAAAAATAATTTTCAAGGATGTGCCCATGAAACGAAAGATTCTTATCTTTTTTTTCTCACAAATTCTGATGAATTGGCTATATGCCCAGGGCCCCCCTGTCTTCTCTGATACTCCCATTTTTCTTGGTCTTGATGGAAGGGCGGTAAGAACTTTTGGGCAATGGATTAAAATGGAAAAATCATCTGTTTTTCTGATTCCATTTGGGGTTCCCTATAACATTCGAACCAATTTGCTTATTGGTGTTGTTTTTCCGCTGGTTTGGAAATCGAACAATGAAAACGGTATGGGAGATGTCAGTATTTCTGCTAAGTTTCTTTATTACCAAAAAGATGGTTTAAAGAAAACATTCCGAATGGCTTTTAAGCTCGAGGAAAAATTCCCAACAGGAACGATAATGGGGTCAAAAGCCTATCAAACATATTTGGGGCTAATAAGTGGATACATTTCGACAAAATTAGGAATTTATCTGGATTTGGGATATAGAGCTATCTCAAAACAACTTCCTGACAACTTTAGTTATAACCTGTCAATCGGGATTCCTCTGATGGAGGTAAAGTATCCACCGAGGCAGGTAAATCTATATTGGGGAGTGCATGGAATACTCACTGTCGCAAAGCTACAACAGATATCTTATGTTTCCTCAGCGATTCAATTTATTCCGGATAAACGATTTCTTGTTGAAGGGGGTATCAAAGTGCCAATCAAAGAAAATCCTTCAGTTCAAGAAAGAAGAAATATCATAATAAGTTTAGGGGGAAGAGTGCTCATTTTTTGAGCAAGTGCCCTTTAAAACGTGATTACCTGTTAAGTGTTGATGATGCCGTTCAAATAAAAAGTTTGAGGTGAAACTATGAAGTTGATGATAAAAGTATTGCTGTTGATAGGGTTGGCCTCCTCCACGCCCATGTTTTCTCAACCCGCCATAGATACTACGCGGGTGAAAATTAGGGTTGGTGGTCTGGCATGTCCTTTTTGTGCATATGGTTTAGAAAAAAAGGTGCTGTCAATCAAGGGAGCGAGAGAAGTGAAAATTGATGTGGAAACGTCACAAATAACTTTCTACGTAATTGGTAAAAACGATCTCTCAGAGAAGGTGATTAGTGAAAAAATAACCGAAGCTGGGTTTACCCCTCTTAAAGTAACCATTCAAAGAAGAAAACACCATCTGGAGGATCCTGAAAAAAATGAAAAAAAATAAACCAGAAAGGGCATGTTCACACTCACCCATATATCCCAAACAGCTATTGAATTATCTTCGGGAGTAATTCAAAGTCTATATTCAATAAACCGGTCCTTTGTTCCTCACCAACAACCAGAGAAAAAAAGGACCGCCTAATAATGTGGTGATAATGCCCACCGGTAGATTCACTGGCGCGATGATGGTACGAGCAATGGTGTCAGCAAGCACCAGGAATCCGCCACCCAGCATAACCGAGGCGGGGATAAGGTAACGATGGTCGGGGCCACCTAATAGACGCAACAGATGCGGAATGATTAACCCGATAAACCCGATAGGCCCACTGATAGCGACTACTGTACCGGTTAACAGGGAAGCAAGAATTAATGACATCGTTTGAATACGGGTGACATGAACGCCCTTACTGAGAGCCAGTTCTTCATTGGTAGAAAGCACATTAAAACTTTTGCTCAGAATCCAAAAAATAAAAAAGACAATAAAAAAGAAAGGAAACGTTTGGGCCAGGGTAATGTATCCGACCACATCCAGGCCTCCGATTGTCCAGCGGATCATCTGGTGAGTTTCGGTGAAATCCGACAGGTAGTGAAGAATTAAGATGGAGGCAGAGAAAAAATAATTCAGGGTCACACCAGCCAGGATGAGTGTGTGGATGGACAGCCGACGAAGTCGCATTGCCAGCAGATAGACCAGGAGGATGGTAAGGAGACTACCGGCAAAGGCCGCCAGTTGTACGGCTGAAAATCCGGCAATGCTGAATGCAATTCCGGCTTTAATGACGGATAATGCTCCCAACGCACTACCTCCGGCAACTCCAAGGGTATAAGGTGTTGCCAGCGGATTCCTTAACAACGCCTGAAACACCACCCCGGCCAGTGATAATGAGGCGCCGGTTAGTACCGCCAGCAGCACCCGGGGTAAGCGAATCCGAAAAAAAATGAGCCCCTGGGAGGTCTCTTCTCCCTGTAGATACCTAACAACCTCTGTGGGGGATAGAGATTGACTCCCGATCAGGGGAGCACCAATCAAGGTCATCAATAAAAATATGGCACAAGCAATAATGATGAGGCTTTTAGTGTTCATATCAATCCGTTTTGAAGTCAGGGGGTTATAAGCATGCCTCCGTAAAACTGGGAGGCCTTTATGCTCGCTAAAAAAACACCAGCGGTTTTCCATTACGCGGATGTTGATAAATTTCGACTTCTACCTCGAACACCTCCCGGATCAGCTCTTGTGTTATGAGTTGTTCGGGTGTACCTTCGGCGACGATTGCTCCATCTTTTAAGACCACCATCTGTTCACAGAAGTAGGATGCAAGATTGATGTCATGAGTAACAGTCACGATAGTGAGATTGTTTTCCTTCCGAAGCGTCTCCAGAATGTTGTAAAAATGGAACTGATGTTTTAAATCGAGTGCTGTAGTGGGCTCATCCAACAACAAAATTTGGGGATTCTGAGCCAAAGCCGAGGCTAATACTACTCTTTGCAATTCCCCTCCACTCAAATGGTTAATCACTCGATGGCGAAGGTGCCACACCTCGGTAGCTTTCATAGCGTTCTCAACGATGTGAGCATCCTCTACTCTGGCACTACTAAAAGGCGACTGGTAGGGATGCCTACCCATGGAAACAATTTCCCATGCAGTAAAATGAAATATTGTCTCAAAATGCTGGGGAACATATCCGGCTAATTGGGCCAACCTTTTTCGAGAAAATTCTCGAAGCGGTTTTTGATTTAGAAAAATCTCACCGGATTGGGGATGAAGGATGCCCATGATCAGCTTTAACAAAGTGGATTTTCCTGAGCCATTTGGCCCAATAATCGCCAAAAAACTGTGCCTGGGAATATGCAGGTTGATTTTCTTCAGTAAAGGTTGTGTCGGAAAATCAAAGCATAAGTCACGAAGTTTAATCATGCCCTACCTGTTGAAATAGTTGAAATAATTTCCATGCAGCTTCGGACACCCGGGGGCCCGGGATTAAAAAAGCCCGTTCGGAGAAGATGTAAATGTGACTCGTAGCGACAGCCCGTAACTGTGAGAGTGCTTGCCAGTCCCGGGTTAAATCTGCTATGGTTTGTTCAGGATTCGGGTTGTCAATGATTCGGAACTCCAGTATTAACTCCGGGTTCCGTGTTAACAGATCCTCCCGTGAAACTTCAAAATACCGTAACGGGACATCTCCAAAGGCATTCTTTCCCCCACATAACTCAACCAGTTCACTCAAATAAGTGTTTTTTCCGGCTACATATAATCCCCGTAAGCTGCCGGATTCCCGGCCAATCACTATCAGGGTGGAGATCCGCTCTCGCGATATTTGGTGCTCCTTTATCCAGGTCAGGGTATCCTGAATTCCTTCCACCACCTCTCGGGCTTTGTCAGTCTTATTTAAAATTCGACCGATGGCTGTGATGCTCTGGAGAATTTCTTCGATGGTTTCATTGCTGACCGTAAAGATGCGTAGGTTTAACATTTGAAGCTTTCTCTCCATCTCCGGATTGGGGAGGAGAAGCACCAGTTCCGGTTTTAAGGAAACTATTTTTTCATAGTCCACATTGAGATACCCCCCCACAGTGGGAATCTTTCTTGCTGCGGGAGGGTAAAGGCAGAATTCCGTTCGTCCTACCAGACGGTCTCCGGCGTCAATTCGATAAAGAATTTCCGTGATGTTGGGGGCCAGGGAGACCACACGCTGGATAATGCTGTCTGGATTTTCGGGTGGGGTCGCCCATGATGGAGACCCAACGAAAAGCATCCCGGCTATCCATAGCCAGATTATTGAATTCAGCTTAATCCACTTGTTCATAGCCCTCCTCCCCTCCAGGCTTTCGCTGTTTTATCAGAGTCAATACCCTCAATTTTTCCCCATTGCTGAATTGACTCCAGTTGGCTATCTCCTGCAAGGT
>RFIL01000023.1 GCA_003695285.1 Calditrichota bacterium | reverse complement strand
GGTATAGTGTATGATATTGGCTAACAACTCCTTACCGGTTCCGGTTTCTCCGGTTATCAGAACGGTGGTCCGGGTATTCGCCACCGTATTGACCAGCTCTTTTATTTGTCGTACCGCAGCACTCTCCCCGACCAATGCTTCCAATGGGTAACGGGAAGATATTTCCTGTTGTAGTCGACGATTTTCCTGTTTGACCGTTCGTAATTCGGTGATTCGTTCCAACATTAATAACATCTCATCCAGTTTAAAGGGCTTGGCAATATAATCATAAGCCCCTTTTTTCATCGCCTCCACTGCCGAATCCACAGAACTGTAGGCAGTCATGACAATAACATACGTATCCGGTCGAACCTCTTTTATTTTCCCCAATAACTCTATTCCGTCCATTTGAGGCATTTTAATGTCGGTAATCACCACATCTACTTCTTTTTTTCGAATGGATTCCAACGCCTCCAGAGGATTGGCAAAAGCCTCTACCTCATATCCAGCATCCTGTAAATCATCACACATGGTGATGCGGAGGATATCTTCATCATCAACGACAAAAATTTTTAACGGCACTTTCATAACCCCCTCACTTTATGGGCGGATTAAAATCTTTTATGCTTTCTTTATATTTTTTAACAATTGATGGGAAGCCTCATTCAATCTTTCTTTTATCCGGGATACTTCATCGCTCGGTTTTGTTTCTTCTTCCTCCCGGTAGTAAGGGAGGTGAATATAAAAGGTGGTTCCTTCCCCTTCTTTACTTTTTACCGTTATTTCTCCCCGATGCGCTTCCACAATTTTATAACATACCGACAACCCCAGGCCGGTTCCTTCTCCTACTCGCTTGGTGGTAAAGAAAGGGTCAAAGATTTTTTCCAGGTGTTCCGGTGAAATTCCTGAACCGGTATCGCTTAAGGCAATCTGGAGATGTTCCCCGGTATCGGAAGCTGTGATCTGAATCCGGGATGGACAGTTCGGTTCTACTTTCCTTCTTTCATTGATTGCATGGACACTATTAATCAGCAAATTAACCAGGACTTGTTCTAAATGATTCAAGCTACCGTATAAAGGAGGCAAGTCGGAAGGAATTTCTTTGGTTACGGAAATGCGCGCTTTTTCCAGTTGATAAGCGATCAATAATAGGGCTTTTTCCACCAGAACGGTGCAATCTATGGGTTCAAAGAAAAAATCTTCCTTTCGGGTGTAATCCAATAACGCTCGTACCACCCGTTCAATTTTCTTTACCGCTTCATCCATCATCTCCAGATATTTCCGATTCTGAGGGATATTCTCCGGATGATCCTTTATTCGCCGTAAGCAATTTTGAAGGCCAGCAATGGGATTGTTAATTTCGTGAGCAATTCCTGCGGAAAGGGTTCCGATAGAAGCCAGTTTTTCCGATTGTAACAAACTTTTATGAGCTTGTTCCAATTCGATATAGGCATCTTCCAATCGAGAAATCATCCCGTTAAAACGTTCAGCTAATAAATCGAGTTCATCCTCAGCTCGCCAGGGCATTTGCCATAATCCCAGCAACTTTTCCCGAATCCGAACCCGGGGTTGAGAACGATATTGCAGAGCGTTTAAATCCAATTGATCCGCAATCCGACTGATCTCTCTTACCGGATTATTGATAAACTGGGCAAAAGCAAACGCTCCAATGATACCAATCAGCAGAAAAACCCCCACCATAATCAAAAGCACCTGTATGGTCGCATTGACATTCCGGGCAATACTTTCTTCCAGAATACCAATCCGAACCGTACCCAATTTCCCTTTCAGAATGGGAACTGCTATATCCCGAATAATCCGGCCATCCTCCCCTTTGGGTGTGATGAGTAGAACTTGCTCGGAGACATTGGGAGCCAACTTGTTCACCCTCAGTAATTCCAGGGGCACCCCTTCTTCGAAAGTATGTACCAAAACCGACCCTTTTTCATCCAGGACAAAGATATACTGAACCGTTGAATCGATCCGCTGGACATTCCATAGCAACTCCTGCAGAGAGATATAATCCGAATAAAGAATGGGGTTAATTGCCTCCCGTGCCAGACTGTGACTGATATATTTTCCCCGTTTTTCCGACTCCTCTTCCAGGGAAGTATAGACCCGACTCCAGATCAAATAAAGATTGATGGATCCAAAAACCGTCACAATCAGGATAATAGCGACGGTGAATTTCCAGAATAATGGGAAAAAGAACCGTCTCATGGGGTTACAAACCGTAGATTTCGTTTCACAGTTGAATAGTCTGCATCCGTTCCTTCCACGAATTTATCGATGTGCAGACGTTCCAGAATTTTTTTCCCCTGGGGGTCTAAATGCATTTCCATAAAGATTTTGCGCAGTTTTTGTTTGATGGTGGAGTCTAACTTCTGGTGAACCACCACCGGTGGAATTCCATAGTCCTCGGAGATTTCCAATATGCGGACATTTTTTACCTTTTCAGGAGAAACAGCTCTCAAGTAATCATAAATTAAACCATCCACGCTTGCGCCATCCACAATACCGCGCGAAACCGCCTGAATGGAATAATCATGTGCGTGGGTGTAAATAATTTTGGAAAAAAATTTTTCCGGTGTTTCTCCCAGTTCCTGAACTCGCTTTTCCGCATAAAAACGACCGGTATTGGACAGGGGATCGGTATAGGCAAATGATTTGCCTCGTAAATCTTCAAATTTTCGTATCGGAGAATTCTGCCGAACAATTATATAAGCATTATAGGTAGTTCGATTGTGAATAACCGGAATCACCAGAATTTCCAGTGGGAATTGTTCTTTAGCTTCCACATATGCACCCGAGCAAATAAAGGCCATTTCAATTTGCCGGGTTGCCAGATGAGTATTTACCTCCTGATACGTTTTAAATTGCTCGATCTTAATGGGTTGGTTCATTCGTTTAGATACAAAATGGAGCAATTCTTCATAATAATTTAAGGTCTCTTTGGGCGAAGTCATGGCGGCAATGGCAATATGAAGGGCCCGGCTGGTATCGTCACTTTCCATATGTCTACCATCAACCGCAGGGGTGCTAAAATCAACTTCCACTGCGCTGCGTTCTTTGGAGTGATTGGATTCGCAACTGATAGCTATCCCGATAACGCCCAAAAAAATAAACCAACGGATGAGTTTCCATTTAATCTCAGGATTCATTCGTTCCTGTATCCGGTTATATTTCTCACCAGTTGTTTTCATCTTCCACTCCTCTCTTATCCTTGAATTCCAGCCTGTGTTTTATAATTTAAAGGAATTTCCTGCCGTTAGGAAAGGATAATCTCATCTTCCTTCTTTTTATCGATTTTAATTCCGAGTTTAGTCCAAGAAGTAATCATCCACGAATTACACGAATTTTCACGAATGGTTTTTACTGTGTTTAACAAAATGAAATTCGATTTCCAAAACACCTTTGCTGTTTTTAGAACAGATTCCATTCCAAATCATAAATTTTTGAAATCATTTGACGATACTAAAGCTGAAATGGATTTTGGCATAATTCAAGGAGGAATTATGAATCGTCTGCGGCTTTTTTTAAGCATTGTTTTAGTAAGCTTACTCAGTCTGTATTTATTACAGTGTTCATCCAACAATTCCGATTCCGGAGGAGAGAACACGATTGTTAATCCTCCGGTTAACAGTGGGCTGGTGGGGACCTGGCAGAGTGTGAATTTTGCCATTGTTAGTGCGACTGATACCTCGGTAACGGTTGACCTCTCAGTTTATGGGGTCAATTTGACCATGAATTTGAATTCCGATTCCACCTATTCATCTGCGACAACTTTTCAGGGCCAGGATATCACTGAATCCGGCATTTATTCTGTTCATGGGAATCAATT
>RFIL01000183.1 GCA_003695285.1 Calditrichota bacterium | reverse complement strand
TACGCGTGGCTCTGGAAAAGTTAGTGTTAAATGATTCTTCTTTACAATATGAGCCGGAAACATCTTCGGCATTGGGGTTTGGATTCCGTTGTGGTTTTTTAGGGCTATTGCATATGGAGATTGTACAGGAGCGACTGGAGAGGGAATTTGGACAAAATATTATTGTCACCACCCCCAATGTTGTTTATCGGGTTACGACAACAGATGGAAAAGAGCATTATATCGACAACCCCTCCCAGATGCCACCACCCGGTAAGGTCGCTAAATTGGAGGAACCTTTTATCGATGCCCATATTATCACCCCTCCCGAATATATTGGAAACATTATGAAATTGTGTAGCGAAAAAAGGGGGATTTTAAAAAATACTTCCTATCTGGATACCACCCGGGCTGATTTACATTATCATCTTCCATTGGCTGAGGTGGTCTTTGATTTCTATGATCGGTTGAAATCGGTCTCACGAGGATATGCCTCTCTGGATTATGAATTCCTGGGATATCGGGAGTCAAAGCTGGTGAAACTGGATATCCTGATTAATGGCGAGGTACTGGATGCTCTCTCCATCATCGTACATAAGGATAAAGCCTACGAACAGGGTCGGAGCTTATGCCAGAAATTGCGAAAGTTAATTCCCCGACAAATGTTTGAGGTGGTGATCCAAGCTGGGATTGGGAGCAAAATCATCGCACGGGAATCTATTAAGCCATTGAGGAAAAATGTGCTGGCGAAATGTTATGGTGGGGATGTCACCCGTAAACGGAAGTTGCTGGAAAAACAAAAAGAAGGAAAGAAACGCATGAAGCAGATAGGGAGGGTGGAAATTCCCCAGGAAGCATTTCTGGCAGTACTTTCCTCGGAGGAATAAATCGGTTCTTCCCCTGTTTTAAACTTTTTATGTGTTTAAGTGTAAAAATGTAAATGTTAAAAAATTAAACGACGCATTCATCTGGAATAAGCAGGAGGTTGAGAGTTTGTCACCAAAGGATAAGTTCATTGAAAATGTGAAAGCCGTCTTAATTGCTCTGTTAGCCGCATTAATTTTACGCCAGTTTGTCATCGCATCGTATAATGTCCCTACTGGCTCCATGAAAGACACCATTTTGATCGGTGACTTTATGTTTGTCAACAAATTTATTTATGGTGCCAGAACACCGACCTGGATTGGTATCCCTTTTACAGATAAGGGGTTTTATGTCCCGTTTGTTCGATTTCCGGCGATTACCAAACCCCGTCAATATGACATCGTGGTGTTTGAATACCCCCGGGAAAGGAGGTTGGATTACATCAAACGATGTGTCGCAGTGGGGGGGCAGACCGTGGCTGTTAAGGATGGAAACTTATTTGTGGATGGGAAACCGGAAGGAGAGATAGTTCCGTTATATCGTCGCTTCGATCCGGAAGAAAATCGGCAAATCCAGTACTTTAAGGTAGTGACAGCGAATGGAAAATCATACACCATCCGACATGCTTTGTACAATTCCCTGGGGATAAATAATTTTAAAGAAGTGCTGGTGCCACCTGACCATTATTTCATGATGGGGGATAATCGGGATAACAGTCAGGATAGCCGGGTATGGGGATTTGTCCCACCGGAGAACATTGTCGGGAAGCCATTAATGATCTGGCTTTCCTGGGATAAAACGGTCCCGGGTTACCGTTTTTTTAAGAAGATTCGGTGGGAGCGATTGGGGATGGTGATTCGATAATGGGGGATTCCCGGAGTATAAGCTCTTAAGAGGTGAATTGTTGAAACCACTTAATCGACGTGTTGAAACCATACAAGCAATATTGATTGCTTTTTTTGCAGCATTAATTTTACGCCAATTTGTCATTGCTGCTTATAAAATTCCTTCCAGCTCTATGGAAAATACTTTACTGGTGGGTGATTTTTTACTGGTGAATAAGTTTGTCTATGGACCCAGATTGCCTGAGTGGGTTGGAATCCCTTTTACCCGCGGATTAGATTTACCATTTCCCACCGGATTTGAGTTACCGAAATATTTACGGAAACGATTGCCCGGTTTGAGCGAGGTAAAGCCCAATGATGTGGTGGTCTTCCAATATCCCCTGAACCCTTCTCTGGAATATATAAAACGGTGCATTGCGGTTGGTGGACAACGCATCGAAATCCGAAATAAAGAAGTTTTTGTAGATGGTAAACGTTTTCCGGACCCTCCGGGGGTGAAATATATCGATGAAGAAATTCTACCCAGAGATGCCGGTTGGTATTCTACTTTCGATCCGGAGTTAGGAAGCCGAGATAATTTTGGCCCTTTGACGGTTGAGAAAGATCATTATTTTATGATGGGAGATAACCGTGACGATAGCTCTGATAGCCGTTATTGGGGACTGGTGCCGGAAAACTTAATTGAAGGAAAACCACTGATTATTTACCTTTCCTTAAATGGAAAGATGGATGATTCCGGACTATTAAACCATATCCGCTGGAACCGGTTAGGGATGGTGATAAGATGAACCCCTCATCTGCAGGATTGTACATACACATTCCCTTCTGCCAGGAAAAATGTGGTTATTGTGATTTTTATTCTATTACCCAACTGGATTTGATGGATGAATTTGTGGAG
>RFIL01000182.1 GCA_003695285.1 Calditrichota bacterium | reverse complement strand
ATTTACCCCCCTCACCCTTCTGGAGATTATCCGCAATACCCTTGATGATATTGCCCCTTAGTAAAGTATCGTCCCGTAAATGCTCCCCGACACCCCAAAGAGAAAAAAAAAAAAAAAATTATCCTTTTAAATTGGTCTTCCCTCTATAAAGCTCCCATTCTCGGTAATGTCTCTGTGGGTTAGATACGCTTAAAAGACGGTAGCCATTGGCAAAAGTGAGATTATCCTTACTGAGAGATAAAAAAAAAATTTCGAACCCGGAAGTTCGAAAAGGATCTCCGTCGCCTTTTTTATTGCACTTATCTTAGATTGTTAACGCTCCTGGGGAAAGAACAGCAAAACTCACCCATCGTTTCCGGAGTTTCAACTTGATTTTTTTCTTAGATGGTCGTAATATCTAAATCTTATTTTAAAAATTTTGATTTCAACGACTTAACTAAAAATAAATGTGACGATTTAACGTAAACCACAGAGAGCAGAGGGAGACAGGGAAAAGAGAGTAAACATCGACGAATGAGATTCGCCCCACGGGATTAAGCCTCGGAGTTAAATTTCATTACCTATTTTGCTTTGGGGTCTCAGGATGAATCGGATATCATTGATTTAACTATCTCTCTGCGTACTCTGGAGTGAACGGTAATCACAAAATATTGAAGCCTATGACAACCTCCCCGATTCAAAAAATTGCTATTGGCGCCGATCACGGGGGTTTCCAACTGAAGGAGCAGTTAAAACACTATTTGATCAAAAAGGGTTATTCCGTTGAAGATGTAGGCACCTTTAAAGAAGTTTCGGTGGATTATCCTCTCTTTGCCTATCGCGTGGCACAGAAAGTGGCCAGTGGGGAATGTCAACGGGGTATCATGGTCGATGGAGCCGGCATTGGTTCCTGCATGGCTGCCAATAAGGTAAAGGGAATAAGAGCGGCAATGGCATATGACGCACGAACCGCCCGGAATAGCCGTGAACACAATGACGCCAATGTGTTAACCCTGGGGGGGAGATTAATTTCCTTTGAACAAGCCAAAGAAATTGTCGATATATTCTTAACGACCGAGTGTAAGGAAGAGCGTCACCAGAGGAGAGTTCGCCAGATTATGCAATTGGAAGACTCCGCTCCGGTGCCCTCAATGCAGGATCATAAAACATCAATAGAGACAGGGAGTACTGTGAATCACTTATCGAACAAAGACCTGGAACAAATTGCTGAACAAATAACAGCCATTCTGAAAGCTCAGGGGATGGATATTGGCGGAGGCGCCTCCTGTAGTTGCTGTGGTTCCCACTGTGGAGGACATTGTGCTGAGAAGGCTCCGGGAGCTGTACAGGAATTGTTAAATATGGGTGCCAGCAGAATTAGTTATCGAGCTGGAGGCGATGGAAAGGTTTCCGAGGATATTGCTGCCTACATTGACCACACCCTGCTGAAGCCGGAAGCTTCTTCGAGCGATATTGAAAAACTCTGCGAGGATGCCCGGAAATATCATTTTGCTTCGGTGTGTGTGAATCCCACCTATGTGAAGTTAGCAGCCAAATTATTGAGGAATAGCGGGGTAAAGGTATGTTCAGTCGTTGGATTTCCCCTGGGTACCCATACCCCACAGATAAAAGCGCTGGAAGCACGGCAGGCCATCCGGGATGGAGCTCGTGAAATTGATATGGTGATAAACATCGGAGCATTAAAAGATCGTAACCTGGATATATTGTACAAAGACATCCGTTCGGTAGTGGAAGCCTGTTTGGATGGTAATGCGATTTGCAAGGTGATTATTGAAACAGCCCTATTAACTGATGAAGAGAAAGTTCTGGCTTGCGAGACGGCCAAGCGAGCTCGAGCCCACTTTGTCAAAACCTCCACCGGGTTTGGTCCCGGAGGCGCCACAGCCCATGATGTGGCATTAATGGCAGAGGTCGTGCGTGGAAGTGGGATGGGAGTAAAAGCATCTGGTGGAATTCGCAGCTATCAGGATGCCATAAAGATGATTCAAGCCGGTGCCACTCGTATCGGTGCGAGTGCCAGTGTTCAAATTGTCCAAGGGGCTACCGAAGTCACAGAATCCTATTAAGCCCCCCTCAACGAATCATCCGTCAGGGTCAAATTATACATTGATATGAAGGAAAGCAGATTCTAAAGAAAGGAGAAGCGAGAGTGGTTGATTTACGTTCTTTTGTCATTCTGGATAGTTTACAACCTCAATATGCAGCATTCCTGGGTACCGTGGCACAGGGCTTTTTACCCATCGCGGGAATGGCTTCACTCTGGGTCGAAATTTCACCCGGGATTGAAATCAATCGTATTACCGATATCGCATTGAAATCCACTCATGTAACTCCGGGAATGCAGGTCGTGGAACGCCTTTATGGGTTATTGGAAGTTCATTCGGAATCCCAGGCAGATGTTAGACAGGCAGGCAAAGCCATCCTGGCAGCCCTGGAATTGGAAGAGAACAATCGTCATAAACCTCGGATTTTATCCAGCCAGACCATCCGGCGAGTGGATGATCATCAAACTCAGTTGATCAATCGAATGCGCCATGGAAACATGTTAATACCCGGTCAAACCCTTTATGTCATGGAGGTTCAACCAGCAGCCTATGCCTCCCTGGCCGCCAACGAAGCGGAAAAAGCAGCCAATATCAACATCCT